>NZ_JAHWZY010000139.1:0-654 GCF_041380215.1 Streptomyces pimonensis | reverse complement strand
CTGACTTCGGCTCGTCAGGGTGAGCTTTCCTGGCGTTCCTGCCGGGCCTGGAGTGGTGGCTGCGTTCCGTGGTGTGCGAGGTGTGCGGATGGAGGCGGGTGGCCCCTGCGGGAGGCCGGCGCCGGGAGACGGTGCGGATGCGGGCGGCCGAACTGTTCGAGCAGGAGATCAGGTCGCCGGAGGTGGCACGGCGGCTGCGGGTGAGCCCGAAGTCGGCTTACCGGTGGCATCAGTTGTGGCGGGACGGCGGCGTGCGGGCGTCGGCCTTCCGCGGTCCGAGTGGATCGCGATGCCGGCTGTCCCCGCGCTGTCCGGAGAAACCGGCCGGGTGTCTGGAGCAGGGGCCTGCCGCGCACGGCTGAGTGGAGGGCCAGGTGTGGACCGAGGCGAGGGTGGCCACGCCGGTCGGCAGGAAGTTCCACTTCTCCTGCCGTGTCTCGGGAGCCGCGCGGCCGATGCGCCGGCTCGGCTTCGGCCCCGGGTTTCCGCCCGGCGGGTCGCCGAACACGACGAGAGGGCCGTGCTCCTGTGGAAGGAGGCGGCCGGGAAGAGGGAGGGAGAGCCGGGCGGCCTGCGGGGGCCACATCCGCTTCGAGGACGAGGCAGGCTTCATTCGCCGGCCACCCAGGGGACGCACCCCTCAGGCTTCGCCCG
>NZ_JAHWZY010000138.1:0-659 GCF_041380215.1 Streptomyces pimonensis | reverse complement strand
CTCGCCACAGCCCTGGACCGCGGGGACGGCAACATCGTCGTCGCTGACGTCGACTGGCCCCGGTTCGCGGGCACCTTCACGGCGCAGCGCCCGAGCGCACTGCTGAGCGAACTGCCCGACGCACGCGACTTGTTCGACGCCACCCCGGCGGAGCAGGACGACACGTCGGACCTCGCGCGGCGGCTGGCCGGGCTGGACGAGGCCGAGCAGGAGCGGCACCTCACCGAACTGGTCCGCTCCGAGGCCGCCGCCGTGCTCGGCCACGCGTCCGCCGACGCCCTCCCCGCGACCCGCGCGTTCAGGGAACTCGGCTTCGACTCCCTGACCGCCGTCGAACTGCGCGCCAGACTCCGTGAGGCCACCGGCCTCGCCCTGCCCGCCGCCGTGGTCTTCGACTACCCGACCCCCGCCGCCCTGGCCGCCCACCTGCGCGTCGAGCTGGGCGGCGCGGACGCGACCCCCGCTTCCTCCGCCCCGATCGTCCTCCAGGGCGTGGCCGACGAGCCGATCGCGATCGTGTCGATGGCGTGCCGGTTCCCCGGCGGCGTCGCCGGCCCCGAGGACCTGTGGGACTTCCTCAGGGCCGGCGGGGACGCGGTCACGGAGTTCCCGGCCGACCGCGGCTGGGACGTCGAGGCACTGTACGACCCCGACCCGGA
>NZ_JAHWZY010000137.1:0-663 GCF_041380215.1 Streptomyces pimonensis | reverse complement strand
GGGGCCTGCTCGATGATGGCGTGGGCGTTCGTACCGCTGAAGCCGAACGACGACACACCGGCCCGCCACGGCCGGTCCGCGACCGGCCACTCACGCTCCTCCGTGAGCAACTCCACGGCACCCGCCGACCAGTCCACGTGCGGGGACGGCTCATCGGCGTGCAACGTGCGCGGCAGCACACCGTGCCGCATCGCCATCACCATCTTGATCACACCCGCCACACCGGCCGCCGCCTGCGTGTGCCCGATGTTGGACTTCACCGAGCCCAGCAGCAGCGGCCGCTCGACCGGGCGGTCCTGCCCGTAGGTCGCCAGCAGCGCCTGCGCCTCGATCGGGTCACCCAGCGTCGTCCCCGTCCCGTGCGCCTCGACGGCGTCGACCTCGGTCGGCGTGAGCCCCGCACTGGCGAGTGCCTGGCGGATGACGCGCTGCTGCGCGGGGCCGTTGGGCGCGGTCAGGCCGTTGGACGCGCCGTCCTGGTTGACGGCGGACCCCCGTACGACCGCGAGGACCTGGTGACCGTTGCGCCGGGCGTCCGACAGCCGCTCCACCAGCAGCAGGCCCACGCCCTCGCCCCAGCCCGTGCCGTCCGCGTCGGCCCCGAACGCCTTGCAGCGGCCGTCCTGCGACAGTCCCCGCTGGCGGCTGAACTCGACGAACGCG
>NZ_JAHWZY010000136.1:0-684 GCF_041380215.1 Streptomyces pimonensis | reverse complement strand
TCGGTCACCAAAAGATCGGATCAGCTTTCCATGCTATATTTGATCTAGAGCTGGTCGCCGGGAATCCGGTTGCCGGTGATGCGTTGGTGGTCCAAGGAAAGACGCCCCACTTCCTGTGGGGAGATGCAGGTGCAAGGCCTGCCCAGCGCTCGGATCACGAAGTCCCATCCTGCGATGCGGGGTGGGACTTCGTCGTGCCGGAGGTCTGGCCGGTTGCCGCACCTTCGGCGCGGCAACCGGCCGCCGAGCAATCCCCACGCCCGTGGGGGTAGTCCGATCCAGCCGGTCGAGCGCGACCGTGGCGAGGTCGGCCAGGTTGCGTTGATGTGTGCCCGTACCCACTCGACGGGGTTCAGGTCGGGTGAGCAGGCGGGCGGCAGGAAATCGTCGGCCAGCCACGCTCGGCGATCAGTTCGCGCATGGCGTGGGAGACGTGGGTGTGGAGCCGGTCCCGGACCAGCACGACGGGCGCCTTGAGGAGTTGGTGGACGCCGTCGACCAGTGCGACGAAGTCGCGCTCGCCCATGCTGCGGCGGGTGCTCTCGCCCGCCCGGTGGGTGCGCAGGTGGTGGCACAGCCGGGTGCGGGAGCCGGGCCGCACGGCGATCGGCCCGGCCGTCGACAGGCGACCTGAGCGTCGTCGCCCGCTCACCGTCACCTGCGGAGTGTGGCCGCGTCGGCCCC
>NZ_JAHWZY010000135.1:0-730 GCF_041380215.1 Streptomyces pimonensis | reverse complement strand
CGCTGGAGGTGGGCGGGCGCGGGTCGGTGGAGGCCGGCCGGTGTGTGCGCCGGGTGTCCTCGGCCGGCGCCGACGTGGCGGCCGAGGCGCGGGCGGCGGTGGCGCGGCTGGCGCCGGAGTCGGGCGTGACGGTGCAGGTGGTGTGGTTCGACGCGGGTCCGGACGCCCCGGGCCGGTTGCTGGTGGTCGTGCACCACCTGGCGGTGGACGGGGTGTCGTGGCGCATCCTGCTGCCGGACCTGCGGCAGGCGTGGGAGTCGGCGGCGGCGGGTGGGCCGGTGCGGCTGGACCCGGTGGGCACGTCGTTCCGGCGCTGGGCGGGACTGCTCGGCGAACGGGCGCAGGACCCGGCGCTGCTGGAGGAACTTCCCTACTGGACCGAGACGTTCGCGAACCCGGAACCACCGCTGGGATCCCGCCCCCTGAACCCCGTACAGGACACGGCGGGCACCGCCCGGCGCCTGACGGTGACGCTGCCGGGGGCGTACACGGCACCGCTGCTGTCGTCGGTCCCGGCCGCCTTCCACGGCGGGGTCGACGACGTGCTGCTGGGCGCGCTGGCCCTCGCGGTGCGTCAGTGGCGCGAGACGAGGGGCGTGGACGCAGGCGGAGGCGTGCTGGTCGACCTGGAGGGCCACGGCCGCGACGGCGACCGCGCCGGTGCCGAGGTGGACCTCTCCCGTACCGTCGGCTGGTTCACCCGCGTCCACCCCGTACGGCTCGACGTCAC
>NZ_JAHWZY010000134.1:0-743 GCF_041380215.1 Streptomyces pimonensis | reverse complement strand
TAGGGCCTGTATCGAGTCGTGATCAGTTTGTCGGATCCGCCCTCGCTCCGAGGGCGGATCCGGTAGTCCAGTGCACATGACGCGTGCGCAACTGACGGACGAAGAATGGGGTTTCATCGAGCCGTACCTGCCGGTCGGCGAGTACGGCCCGTATCCCGAGCGGCTGCGGCAGCAGTTCGAGGGTGTGATCTGGAAGTTTCGCTCGGGAGCGCAGTGGCGGGAGGTGCCGGAGCGGTTCGGTGCCTGGTCCACCGTGCACAACCGGTTCCGGCAGTGGCGGGACGCCGGGGTCTTCGAGGCCCTGCTGGAGGGGATGATCTCCGAGGCGGCCGAGCGGGGCAGGGTGGACCTGTCGCTGGTCAGCGTGGATTCCACGACGGTTCGGGCCCACCACGACGCGGCCGGAATGCGCCTGGAGGAAGGTGTTCTGGACGCGTTGGAGAAGGCCGCCGTCGAGGCGGAGGCGGCCCGGCAAAAAGGGGCTGCACGAAGGAACAAGACGGACAGGGTGACGTCCGGGATCCCGGCCGGGCCGAACGGCGGCGGGTCCGGCGGCGGCACGGGCTCCGCTTGAAAGCCGCTCTGCTCGGGCGCTCGCGAGGTGGACAGACCAGCAAGATCCACCTGGCTGCGGACCGCCGCTGCCGGCCCTTGGCCCTGATCCTGACCGCCGGCCAGGCTGCGGACAGCCCGCAGTTCATCCCCGTGCTCGCCAAAGTGCGTGTCCGCGGGCCCGTCGGGCG
>NZ_JAHWZY010000133.1:0-759 GCF_041380215.1 Streptomyces pimonensis | reverse complement strand
CTTGCGGGCGAGGGTCATGCAGTGGGCGAGTTGGAGGAAGGCGTCGTGCATGTCGTCTCGGGCCTCCCAGCGGATCCGTAGGCGGCGGGGGCCGTGGAGCCAGGCAATGGCGGACTCGGCGACCCACCGAACGCGGCCCAGACCCGAGCCGTGCGGCTGCCCACGCCGGGCGATCTTCGGGACGATGCCGCGCTCCCGCAGACGACGGCAATACAACTCGTGGTCGTAGCCGCGATCGGCATACAGCACGCGCGGCTTGCGCCGGGGCCGGCCCCGTTTGCCCCGCACCGGTGGCACGCCGTCGACCAGCGGCAGGAGCTGGGTGACATCGTTGCGGTGCCCGCCGGTGTGGGACACCCGCAGCGGGGTGCCGTGTGCATCGGTCAGCACGTAGTGCTTCGAGCCCGGCCGCCCGCGGTCAACCGGGCCCGGACCGACTTTTGGGCTGCTCCGCCCCCGCTTGGCCGGCACATGGGAGGCGTCGATGGTGGCGCGGGAGAAGTCCAGGCGGTCCGCCTCCCGCAACCGGTCCAGCAGCACTTGCCGGAGGTCGGCCCACACCCCGGCCTGCTGCCATTCGGCCAGCCGCCGCCAGCAGGTGGAACCGGAGCCGAACCCCAACTCCTGCGGCAGGTACTCCCACTGGATGCCGGTGCAGAGAACGAACAGCACACCCTGCAGCGTCCTGCGGTCATCGATCCGCTTGCGTCCCGGGTGCCGGAACCGCCGCTCGTGCTTCGGCAGCAGCGGCTCGATCAC
>NZ_JAHWZY010000132.1:0-866 GCF_041380215.1 Streptomyces pimonensis | reverse complement strand
CCTTGCACCGCCCGTCCGGAGCCAACCCCCGCTGACGACTGAACTCCACGAACGCCGCCGGACTGGACATCACCGTCACACCACCCGCCAACGCCAGCTCACACTCACCCGACCGCAACGCCTGCGCCGCCAGATGCATCGCCACCAACGACGACGAACACGCCGTGTCCACCGTCACCGCCGGACCCTCAAGCCCCAGCACATACGACACCCGGCCCGACGCCACACTCCCCGAACTACCAAACCCCAACTGCCCCTCAAAACCCTCCGGAGCCCGCCGCAGCCTAGAGGCGTAGTCGTTGTACATCACCCCCGCGAACACCCCGGTCGCACTCCCCCGCAACGACCTGGGATCAATCCCCGCCCGCTCCACCGCCTCCCACGACGTCTCCAGCAACAACCGCTGCTGCGGATCCACCGCCAACGCCTCCCGCGGCGACATCCCGAAGAACCCCGGATCAAACTCCGCAGCCCCATACAGGAACCCACCCCACCGCACAGTGCTGGTCCCCGACCGCGCAGGATCAGGGTCGTACAACGCCTCCACATCCCAGCCCCGGTCATCGGGAAAGTCGGACACCGCGTCCCGACCCTCCGCCACCAGACCCCACAACTCCTCCGGCGAACCCACCCCACCCGGATACCGGCAACCCATCCCCACAATCGCGATCGGCTCGTCCGACACCACCGCCGACCGAACCCGCTCCCGCGTCTCGTCACCGCCGAACAGGGTGGAGCGCAGGTGGCTCGCGAGAACCAGGGGCGTCGGGTAGTCGAAGACCAGGGTCGCCGGCAGGCGCAGGCCGGTGACCGCACTCAGCAGGTTGCGCAGCTCGACCGCCATGAGCGAGTCGAAACCCAGCTCG
>NZ_JAHWZY010000131.1:0-886 GCF_041380215.1 Streptomyces pimonensis | reverse complement strand
GACCGTGGGGATCTTCTCGTCGGTGGTCTCAGCCACGGCCGTACCTCTCCTCAGCCTTCCAGAAGTAGACGAACCCGGTCACGCCGGCCAGCAGCGCCCAGCCCAGCGCGAACGCCCACACGTGCGGGGGCAGGTACGAGGAGCCGTAGCCGTCGATCAGCGCGAAGCGGACCAGGTCCATGTAGACCGCGGCCGGGTTCCACTGCAGCACGTCGGCGAGCCAGCCGGGCACGTCCTTGTCCTGCAGCATCGCCGGAATGCTGAACATCACGCCGGAGGCGTACATCCAGGTGCGCAGCACGAACGGCATCAGCTGGGCCAGGTCGGGCGTCCTGCTGCCCAACCGCGCGAAGACCAGCGCGAGCCCGGTGTTGAACACGAACTGCAGCAGCAGCGCCGGGACCACCAGCAGCCACGACAGGGCGGGCGGGCTGCCGAACGCCACCACCACGGCGACCAGCACGATCATCGAGAACAGCAGCTGCTGGAGCTGCTGGAGCGCGAACGAGATCGGCAGCGAGGCGCGCGGGAAGTGCAGCGCCCGCACCAGCCCCAGGTTCCCGGAGATCGCCCGCACACCCGCCAGCACCGAGCTCTGGGTGAAGGTGAACACGAACACGCCCGTCACCAGGAACGGCACGTACACGTCGTGCGGGACGCCCCGGCGGGCGCCCAGCAGCAGGCCGAAGATGAAGAAGTACACCGCCGCGTTCAGCAGCGGGGTGGCCACCTGCCACAGCTGGCCGAGCTTGGCCTGGCTGTACTGGGCGGTCAGCTTCGCCCGGGAGAAGGCGAGGATGAAGTGCCGCCGGTCCCAGAGCTGACGGACGTACTCGGCCAGGGACGGCCGGGCACCGCTGACGGACAGCCCGTGCTTGGCGGCGAG
>NZ_JAHWZY010000130.1:0-907 GCF_041380215.1 Streptomyces pimonensis | reverse complement strand
CGCGGCGCTGGCGGCGTTCCTCGACGCCGAACTCGCGGGCGCGCCCGTCCTGACGGCGACCGCCCCCACCACGGCCGTCACCGACGAGCCGATCGCGATCGTCGGCATGAGCTGCCGCTTCCCCGGCGGCGTGAACTCACCGGAAGCCCTCTGGAAGTTGCTGGTCGGCGGCGGAGACGCCGTGGTGGAGTTCCCGACCGACCGCGGCTGGGACCTGGACGCGCTGTTCGACGACGACCCCGACCAGCGGGGGACCAGCTACACCCGCATGGGTGCGTTCCTCGACCGCGTGGCGGAGTTCGACCCGGCGTTCTTCGGCATTTCGCCGCGTGAGGCGCTGGCGATGGACCCGCAGCAGCGGCTGCTGCTGGAGACCTCCTGGGAGGCGTTCGAACGAGCGGGCATCGACCCGGACTCCTTGCGGGGCAGCCGGTCGGGCGTGTTCGTCGGCACCAACGGCCAGGACTACCCGACGCTGCTGATGGCCGCCCCGGACACCCTGGAAGGGGTGGAGGGGTACCTCGGCACGGGCAACGCGGCCAGTGTCATCTCCGGCCGGCTGTCCTACACCTTCGGCCTCGAGGGCCCTGCCGTCACGGTCGACACGGCGTGCTCGTCGTCGCTGGTCGCCCTGCACTGGGCCGCTCAGGCGTTGCGCCAGGGCGAGTGTGAGCTGGCACTGGTCGGTGGCGTGACGGTGATGTCCACGCCGGGTGTGTTCATCGACTTCAGCCGCCAGCGCGGGCTGGCGGTGGACGGGCGCTGCAAGGCGTTCTCCGACAGCGCGGACGGTACGGGCTGGGGCGAGGGCGTCGGCATGCTGCTGGTGGAGCGGCTGTCGGACGCACAACGGAACGGGCATCCGGTGCTCGCGGTGGTGCGGGGCTCGGCGGTGAACCAGGACGGT
>NZ_JAHWZY010000013.1:0-188722 GCF_041380215.1 Streptomyces pimonensis | reverse complement strand
GCGATGTGGTCCTCTTCCAGTTCCGCCGTGTGGCGCGCCTGGAAGCGTTCGGCGAGGGCCTTCAGCTCGCTCGGGTTCAGCGTCGTGCCGTAGGTCGCCTGGATGTTGTCACCGAGCACGCGGGGGGTGGGGTAGCTGCCGTCTATCGACTGACGGAACACCTGGTAGTACGCCTCCTCGTCCGGGACGGAGGCGGGGGTGCCGCCTCCCTCGCCCAGTTCGCGGGTGCGTCCGGGGACCACCGGGATGGGGAAGCTGCCGGTCTCCTCCGGGGAGGGCTCCTGGAGGGGCGGCTCCTCCTGGTACTGGTCCTGGTACTGCTCGGCCTGCTGTTGTTCCGCGTACCAGCGGGCGTACTCCTCGTCGGGGTCGTAGGTGGGGTCGTAGCCGCCGTGGTACTCGACGGTCTGCGGGTCGCGGGCGTGCAGCCACGGATTGCCGGCCGCGTCCTCCTGCGGCTCGGGGCCCTGGTCGCCCTCGAGTTCCAGGCGCTGCTCGCTGTGAGGAGCCGCGCCCACCCTCTGCCGCTCCCGGCTCCGCTCGAGCGGGGGGGCCTCCAGCGCCCCAGCGGCACGACTGCCCGCGGCTGCGTCCGCGGTCGCCTCGAACTCCGGCGCCGGGGGCAGCAGCGTCGGCTCTATGCCCGCCGCCGCCAGGCCCGCCGGGGCCGTTTCGGCCAGGGGGACGCCGTACCTGGCGAGGCGGAGCGGCATCAGGGACTCGACCGGGGCCTTGCGGCGCCAGGCGCGGCCGAAGCGGGAGCGCAGGCGGGCCTGGTAGACCAGGCGCTCCTGCTCCAGCTTGATCACCTGCTCGTAGGAGCGCAGCTCCCACAGTTTCATCCGGCGCCACAGCAGGAACGTCGGCACCGGCGACAGCATCCAGCGGGTGAGCCGGACGCCCTCCATGTGCTTGTCGGCGGTGATGTCGGCGATGCGCCCGATCGCGTGCCGGGCCGCCTCCACCGAGACCACGAACAGCACCGGGATCACGCCGTGCATGCCCACACCGAGCGGGTCGGGCCACGCCGCGGCGCCGTTGAACGCGATCGTCGCCGCCGTCAGCAGCCACGCCGTCTGCCGCAGCAGCGGGAACGGGATGCGGATCCAGGTCAGCAGCAGGTCCAGGGCCAGCAGGACGCAGATGCCGGCGTCGATGCCGATCGGGAAGACGTAGCTGAAGTTCCCGAACCCCTTCTGCAGGGCGAGCTCACGGACGGCCGCGTACGAACCCGCGAAGCCGATTCCGGCGATGATCACGGCACCGAAGACGACCACGCCGATGAGAACCCGGTGCATCCGTGTCAGCTGCAGTGGCGCGGCCACCCGTACTCCCCTCCCAGTGCATGTCGTTGCGCGCAACAGAGTGGCACATGTGTACGGAGGACGGGTGGCCGGTTCCGGTTCGGGGCCGCGTCAGTCCTTGCTCGACGCCTTCGAGGCGGACGCGGAAGGGGACTTCGAGGCCGACGGGGACGACGCGGCATCCGTGCCGTTCGCCTCCGTCACCGAGGCCACCGCCTCCTTCGCCGCCTTCTGCGCGCCCTTCATCAGGTCGTCGGCGTCCGGCGTCTTGTCACCGGCGAGCCCGGCGCCGTTGTAGTCGACGGTGACGACCACGTTCTCGACGCGTGCCACGACCGTCTGCTGCTTGAAGGTGCCCTCCTTCTTCAGGTCGTAGCGCACCGCGGTCGCCTCGTCGCCGGTCCCGGCGACCGGCTCGGACTCGGTGTTCTTCGCGCCCTCGGCCGACTGCGCGTCCCGCACCTGCTTGTCGTAGTAGTCCTGGGCGAGTTCGTCGCCCGGACCGCGGGTGGTGTCCGAGTCGAAGCGCAGCAGCGACACGTTCAGCCAGCGGAACTGCGAGCCCTTCACACCGTTGTTGTCCAGGCTGTTCCAGGAGCAGCTGCCCCGGGTGGAGACGTCGTCCGAGGGGCCTTCCTTGCCGGACTTCGCCTTCGGCGCCAGGTCGTCCAGGGTCTTCTCGGACAGCACCGAGCACGCCTCCGGGAGCGTCTCGTACGCCGCCGGCCGCACCGTCGGGGACGGGCTCGCGGACTGCGAGGCGGAGGCGGAGGCGCCCTTGTCCCCGCCCTCGTCGGAGCCGGAGTCCGAGGAGCAGCCGGCGGCGACCAGCATCACGGGGACGGCTGCCGCGCAGACAAGAACGCGGGTAAGGCGCTTCGCTCGCTCGGGCTGCTCTCGCTGTGCTCGTCGCTGCATGGTTCCTTCACTCATGACGCTCGTGTTCCCTGCGGTCGGAACGGGATCCGAGGGGTCACGGTACGCGGTGGGCCACCCGTGCGGTCCCTCTTCGGGTGCTTCGCGCGCGGGGGCGAGGGGACCGTGGACCGGGCTCAGCCGCCCAGCGAGTCGGCCAGCTCGGAGGCGAGTTTCCGCGCCCTGTCCTGCAGTTCCTTGCTGTCCGGGACGACGCCGACGGTCATCGGCTGCTCCGCGTACTCGACGGTCACGATCACGTTGGACGTGCGGAACGCCACAGTCACCGTGCGTTGCTCGGCGGTCGAACCGGAGCTGCTCAGCTCGTCGTCGAGGAACGCCTCGTCGCCCAGGTCCTCCAGGAGACGGGGCTGGAGGTCGGAGGGGGCGGTGGACGGCGAGGCGGTGGACGACCCGGACGAGGGGGACGAACTCGGCTCCGTGGAAGGACCGGTGGAGGGAGTGCCGGTCTCCGTGGCCGTCATCGTCGGCTCCGGGAGCTGCGCCGCCTCCCGCTTGGTCGCGAAGAGTTCCCCGGCCCGGGCGTCGTCGCTGACGGCGTTGTCGTAGGAGACGACCCGCTCGAAGTCGACCAGCAGGTGGTCGGTCGCCGCCGCAGACTCCACCTTCCAGCGGCAGCCCACCTTGCGGTCGGTGTCGTACGTGAGGGTCGCCTCGCCCGTGTACGCCTTCTCGCGCTGCGCCTCGTCGGTCATCTCCGCGATGCCGGGCAGGAGTTGGTCGAGCGTCGTGTCCTCGACCACGCCACAGGGCTCGGGGAGCGTGGCGTACTTGCCGGGCTGGGCGGCCTGGGTGGCCGTGCCGGCGCTTCCCGGGTTGGAATCGTCCGACCGGCCGCCGTCGTCCGGGCTGCCGGTGCAGCCGGCCAGGACGGCCGCCAGGAGCACGACGACGCCGGGTACGTACGCCTTCCGCTGCACGGTCGGGCTCCTCTCGACGGTGGGTGCGGGCCGGTGCCCGCCGGGTCTCCCCAGTGTCCCCGCTGGTTAATCGCTTGCCGCACGGGGGCGCCCCCTGCAGACAATGTGTATCGCACGCACTGCCGTGGACGCCGGTCCGTCGTCCCTTTTCGCCGACCTTGGCACCGGTTTTGCGATTCGAGACTTCTGTTGGCTTTCTGGGGGAACGAGGACGTCATGCCGTACGTGGAACTGCCGGGTGCGAAGGTGCCGATCCGGATGTGGACGGATCCGGCGACGGTGGAGGAGGGCGCCCTCCAGCAGCTGCGGAACGTCGCCACCCTGCCGTGGATCAAGGGCCTGGCCGTGATGCCGGACGTGCACTACGGCAAGGGCGCGACGGTCGGGTCGGTGATCGCGATGCGGGGCGCGGTGTGCCCGGCGGCGGTGGGTGTCGACATCGGCTGCGGCATGTCGGCGGTGCGGACGTCCCTGACGGCGAACGACCTGCCCGGCGATCTGTCGCGGCTGCGGTCGAAGATCGAGCAGGCGATCCCGGTCGGGCGGGGCATGCACGACGACCCGGTCGACCCGTCCCGCTTCCACGCCTTCGCGGCCGGCGGCTGGGACGACTTCTGGGGACGGTTCGGTGGGGTGGCGGATGCGGTCAAGTTCCGTCAGGAACGTGCCACGAAGCAGATGGGGACGCTCGGATCGGGCAACCACTTCGTCGAGGTCTGCGTGGATACGACGGGTTCCGTCTGGCTGATGCTGCACTCCGGTTCCCGCAACATCGGCAAGGAACTGGCCGAGCACCACATCGGCGTCGCCCGGAAGCTCCCGCACAACCAGAACCTGGTCGACCGCGACCTCGCCGTCTTCGTCGCGGACACCCCGCAGATGGCGGCGTACCGCAACGACCTGTTCTGGGCGCAGGAGTACGCGAAGTACAACCGCTCGATCATGATGGCGCTCCTGAAGGACGTGGTCCGCAAGGAGTTCAAGAAGGCCGGGCCCGCCTTCGAGCCGGAGATCAGCGCGCACCACAACTACGTGTCCGAGGAGCGCTACGACGGCATGGACCTGCTGGTGACCCGCAAGGGCGCGATCCGCGCGGGAGCCGGCGAGTACGGGATCATCCCGGGTTCCATGGGCACGGGTTCGTACATCGTCAAGGGCCTCGGCAACGCCGCGTCCTTCCACTCGGCGTCGCACGGCGCCGGCCGGCGGATGAGCCGCAACGCGGCGAAGCGGCGGTTCTCGACGAAGGACCTGGAGGAGCAGACGCGGGGCGTGGAGTGCCGCAAGGACTCCGGTGTCGTGGACGAGATCCCGGGCGCGTACAAGCCGATCGAGCAGGTCATCGACCAGCAGCGGGACCTCGTGGAGGTCGTCGCGAAGCTGAAGCAGGTCGTCTGCGTGAAGGGCTGACGCGAGGAGGGCGGTCCCCTGCGGGGCCGCTACTTCGCGTGCGTCACCGCGTGGATCATGACGAAGGCGACGATGTGGATGCCGAAGAGGAAGTAGCCGAGGTGGTACCAGACGTAGCGTTCGCGCTTCTTCTCCAGGGCCAGGCGGCGCTGTTCGCTGTCGGGCATCAGGGCTCCCGGTGGACCTTGGTGTTGGAGGCCTGGGCGCGGGGGCGGACGATCACCAGGTCGATGTTGACGTGGGGCGGGCGGGTGACCGCCCAGGTGATGGTGTCGGCGACGTCGTCGGCCGTGAGGGGTTCGGCGACGCCCTGGTAGACCTTGGCGGCCTTCTCCGCGTCGCCGCCGAAGCGGGTGAGGGCGAACTCCTCGGTCCTGACCATGCCGGGCGCGATCTCGATGACGCGCACCGGACGGCCGACGATCTCCAGGCGCAGGGTCTCGGCGAGGACGTGCGCGCCGTGCTTGGCGGCGACGTAGCCCGCGCCGCCCTCGTAGGTGGCGTGTCCGGCGGTGGAGGAGACGACGACGACCGTGCCGTCGCCGCTCGCGTCCAGCTTGGGCAGCAGGGCCTGGGTGAGGTTGAGGGTGCCGAGGACGTTCGTCTCGTACATCGTGCGCCACTGGTCCGGGTCGCCGGTGGCGACCGGGTCGGCGCCGAGCGCTCCGCCGGCGTTGTTGACGAGGACACCGACGGTCCTGAAGGCGGTGGCGAACTCGTCGACGGCGGCGCGGTCGGTGACGTCGAGCGGGTAGGCCGTCGCCGCGTGGCCGGCCGCGGTGATCTCTTCGGCGAGTGCCTCGATGCGGTCCTTGCGGCGGGCGGTGAGGACGACGCGGTAGCCGGCCTCGGCGAGCCGGCGGGCCGTGGCGGCGCCGATCCCGCTGCTCGCACCCGTGACGACGGCGATACGGGACGCGGCGGGCGGTACGGCGGTGGCCATGGGCTGCTCCTCGGGCGTGCTGGCTCGCGGTCGGGACCTGCGCGGCCAGCATAGGCCGGGGGTCCGGCGGGGCGGGGGACGGGTGGTCCCCGGGTGGGAAGCGGATCACGGGTGGGGCGCGCGAGGCCGTGGACCGGTGGGACGCTCCCGGAAACGGTGGGTGGGCGCCGGCGTGGGTGCGGGGCGGGGGCGCGTACGCCGGCGTGATCCCGCAGGCGGCGCCGACGGCGGGGCGCGGGGTGCGGGTGGCTGCCGGCGGGGTGGCCGCCGGCGGGGCCCGGCCGGTGGGCGAGGGGGTGCTCGTGCTGCGGGTCTCGGGGACGTGTCCGCCGGCCGACGCGGTGAAGGCGCACGCGCGGCTGCCGGAGGGTGGCTGACGGCTGACTGGGGGCGGAGGGCGGACGGGGTACGGGGTGCGGGGGCGGTTGGTGCTGGTGCCGTAGGCGTCCGGCCGGGGGTGGAATAGGAGGGGGCGGGGAGTCGTTCCAGGGGTATAGTTGAAGCGTAAACAACCTGGAGGGTGAGCGGCCATGCAGTTCGGGATCTTCAGCGTCGGGGATGTCACGCCCGACCCGACCACGGGACGTACGCCGACCGAGCGCGAGCGGATCAAGGCCATGGTCGCCATCGCGCTGAAGGCCGAGGAGGTGGGCCTGGACGTCTTCGCGACCGGTGAGCACCACAACCCGCCGTTCGTGCCGTCCTCGCCGACCACCATGCTCGGCTACATCGCCGCCCGCACCGAGAAGCTGGTCCTCTCCACCTCCACCACCCTGATCACCACCAACGACCCGGTGAAGATCGCCGAGGACTTCGCGATGCTCCAGCACCTGGCCGACGGCCGGGTGGACCTGATGATGGGACGCGGGAACACCGGCCCGGTCTACCCCTGGTTCGGACAGGACATCCGTCAGGGCATCAACCTCGCGATCGAGAACTACGCCCTGCTGCACCGGCTGTGGCGCGAGGACGTCGTCGACTGGGAGGGGAAGTTCCGCACCCCGCTGCAGGGCTTCACCTCCACGCCCCGCCCGCTGGACGGCGTACCGCCGTTCGTCTGGCACGGCTCCATCCGCTCGCCGGAGATCGCCGAGCAGGCCGCGTACTACGGCGACGGCTTCTTCCACAACAACATCTTCTGGCCGGCCGACCACACCAAGCGCATGGTCGAGCTGTACCGGACCCGGTACGCCCACTACGGACACGGCGCCCCCGAGCAGGCGGTCGTCGGGCTCGGCGGTCAGGTGTTCATGCGGAGGAACAGTCAGGACGCGGTGCGCGAGTTCCGGCCGTACTTCGACGTCGCGCCGGTCTACGGGCACGGGCCGTCGCTGGAGGAGTTCACCGCGCAGACCCCGCTGACCGTGGGCTCCCCGCAGCAGGTCATCGAGAAGACGCTGTCGTTCCGCGAGTACGCCGGCGACTACCAGCGCCAGCTGTTCCTGATGGACCACGCGGGCCTGCCGCTGAAGACCGTGCTGGAACAGCTCGACCTGCTCGGCGAGGAGGTCGTGCCGGTGCTGCGCGAGGAGTTCGCCAGGAACCGCCCGGCCGACGTGCCGGACGCGCCCACCCACGGCTCGCTGCTGGCCGGAGCCAAGACCGGGGAAGGTGCACAGGCATGAAGCTCGTCGTCGTCTCGGCGGGACTGGGCGTCCCGTCCTCCACCCGGCTGCTCGGAGACCGGCTCGCCGCCGCGGCCGCCGCGCAGGCCCCGGCCGACGTCCGGGTGATCGAGCTGCGCGACCTCGCCGTCGAGATCGCGCACACCTTCACCAACGGCTTCCCGGGCCGGGCGCTGTCCGAGGCCTTCGACACGGTGGCCGGGGCCGACGGGCTGATCGTGGTCACTCCGGTGTTCTCGGCGTCGTACAGCGGGCTGTTCAAGTCGTTCTTCGACGCGCTGAGCGCCACCGACGAGGACGCCCTGACCGGGAGGCCGGTGCTGGTCGCCGCGACCGGCGGCACGGCCCGGCACTCGCTGGTCCTGGACCACGTGCTGCGGCCGCTCTTCTCCCACCTCAAGGCCGTCGTCGTCCCCACCGGCGTCTACGCCGCCTCGGAGGACTGGGGTGCCGGGGGACTGGACGGCCGCATCGAACGCGCGGCCGGGGAGCTGACGGCGCTGACGGCCGGGCTGTCCACCGCCCGCCCGCGGCCCCGGCGGGACTCCTTCGAGGAGGTCACCCCGTTCGAGGAGCGGCTGGCGGCGCTGCGGTCCGCCGGGTGAGATACGGGTAAGAAGCGGTCCCCGGCGCCGTCCGCCGGGGCCGCGGGGCGGCGGCGGTTGGCACACTGGGCACGTGCCGCACACCGTTCTGCTCGCCGAAGACGACCGCGCCATCCGCAACGCCCTGGAACGCGCCCTCACCCTGGAGGGCTACCGGGTCACGGCCGTCGCCGACGGCGTCGATGCCCTCGCGCAGGCCCACCGCAGCCGGCCCGACATCCTGGTCCTCGACGTGATGATGCCCGGCATCGACGGACTCCAGGTGTGCCGGGCGCTGCGCGCCGAGGGCGACCGCACACCGGTGCTGATGCTGACCGCGCTGGTGGAGACCGCCGACCGGATCGCGGGACTGGACGCGGGCGCCGACGACTACGTCGTCAAGCCGTTCGACGTCGAGGAGGTCTTCGCCCGGCTGCGCGCGCTGCTGCGCCGGGCGGCCCCGGTGGAGCCGGCCCCCGGGCCCGTGGCGGAGCCGGACACCTCCCACCGGTTCCTGGAGGCGGCCGGACTGCGCATGGACCCGCAGGCGCGCCGGGCCTGGCGGGGGAGGCGTGAACTGGAGCTGACCCGCACCGAGTTCGAGCTGCTGGAGCTGCTGATCCGCCACGCGGGCATCGTCCTGGACCACTCCACCATCTACGACCGCATCTGGGGCTACGACTTCGGCCCCGGCTCCAAGAACCTCGCCGTCTACGTCGGCTACCTGCGCCGCAAGCTCGACGAGCCCGGCGCGCCGCAGCTGATCCACACCGTGCGCGGAGTGGGTTACGTGCTGCGGGAGGGCTGAGTGGCGTACGGGCGGCCGGTCTCCCGCAGGCGGCTGCGGCTGCTGTCCCTGGGGGCCACCTTCGCGGTGGCGTTCGCCGCGGTCACCGCCACCGTCACCGTCCTGGTCGGGATCCTGTCGTACAGCGCCGCCGCCCGGCTGGTGCGGGTGGACCAGCAGTCCGTGTTCGACGAGGTCGTGCAGGACCTGCGGGAGGAGGTCCGGGAGAACCGGATGACACCGCACGACTTCTCCTCCGCCGCGCCCGGCCACGACCTGGTGCGGCCCGCGCGCACCGACGTGCAGGTGCTCGGACCGGACGGCGGCGTCGCCGACCCCGGCGACCCGGGGCTGCCGGTGGTCGACGCCGACCGGCGGATCGCGGGCGCCGCGACCGCGGGGCGGGTGGTCGTGCACGCGGACGTCGACGTCGGCGACGACGTGTACCGGGTGGCGACCGTCGCACTGGGCGGCGAGCGGGGCGCGGTGCAGGTCGCGCAGGAGTTCAGCGACACCGAGGACCTGCTGCGGGCGCTCCAGCGGCGCACGCTGATCCTGATGGCGGCGGTGGTGGTCGGCGCCGGGCTGTTCGGCTGGTGGCTGGCCCGGCGCATCACCCGCCGCCTGGTCGTCCTCACCCACACCGCAGAGGCCGTCGCCCGCACGCGCCGGCTCGGCATCCAGGTGCCCGTCGCCGGCTACGACGAGGTGGGGCGCCTCGGCCGCGCCTTCGACCGGATGCTGGGCCGGCTCGCCCAGTCCGAGGAGGACCAGCGCCGGCTGGTCCAGGACGCCGGGCACGAGCTGCGCACGCCGCTCACCTCGCTGCGCACCAACATCTCCCTGCTGCGCCGCATCGACGAGCTGCCGCCCGGCGCCCGCGAGGAACTGGTCACCGACCTCGCCCAGGAGGCCCGCGAACTGACCGACCTGGTCAACGAGCTGGTCGACCTCGCGGCCGGGCAGTCCGACACCGAGCCGCCGCAGCGGGTCGACCTCGCGGACATCGCCGAGGACGTCGCGGGGCTCGCCCGGCGCCGCACCGGGCGCGAGATCGTGGTGGGCGCGAGCGGCGACACCACGACCGACGGGCGACCCGGGATGCTCGCGCGGGCGCTGTCCAACCTGGTGGAGAACGCGGTCAAGTTCGACCGGGACGGCCGGGCCCCCGTCGAGATCCACGTCGCGGGCCCGGCGCGCCCGGGCACGGTCCGGGTGGAGGTGCGCGACCGCGGCCCCGGCATCGCCGACGACGACCTGACCCGCGTCTTCGACCGCTTCTACCGCGCGGCCGACGCGCGTTCCCTGCCGGGGTCGGGACTCGGTCTGTCCATCGTCCGGGAGGTCGCGCTCGCCCACGGCGGGGCGCCGTACGCCTTCCGGCGGGAGGGCGGGGGGACGGTGACCGGGTTCACGGTGGGGGGCGTGGCCGGGCGGCCGACGGACGGGTGAGCGGGGGCTGCGGGCAGCGGCCGGGCGGAGTGGTGGTGAGCCGGGCGCTGTGGTTCGGTGGGGCGGGGCCGCGCGCTGCCCGGCGCTCGCGTGATGCCGTCGGGCCCGCCCGTGCCGCCCCTGCGGCCCGATGCCCCGCGGGGCACGGCAGGCGTGCCGGGGGATCGTGGGGTGCAGATATGGGTGCAGGGGGGCGGAGCGCCGTCCCCGGGCGAGGGGAGGGCGACATGCTGACCGACGAGGAGGCCGCCGCGTCGGCGGCGGTCGACGAGGTGGCTCGGGGGGTGGATCCTGCTGGAGCCGGTCCCGGTGCCCAGCGTGACCGGGAGCGCCGCCGAGTCGGAGCTCCAGCACCAGCCGGCCGGGCGGCTGGAGTGGCTCGGGACGGACGTCGACCTGTGGTCGCTGGACCCGGCCGGACCGGTATCCGTGCCGTCCGCACCGCACCCGAGGCACGTGGCCGCGGCCACGCCGCGCGCCCGGTGCGCGCGCTCGGCGCGCGCTTCCTGGCACGGCGGGAACGTCCCCTCCCGCGCGTGGCCGAGCCGAACGCCGACGCGATCGCGCTCTGCGCGCGGATCGGGTTCCGGGCCCGCCGCCAGGCGACCTCCCGCGGGGTCCGCACCCCGTGACGGCCCGGGACGCCGGCCCGACGGGCGGACGGAAGAGGTCGGTCGCGGCCGTAGCGGGGCCGCAGGAGCGAGGTCCCGGTCCAGGGGAGGGGGCAGCCGTGAACGCCGGGGTGCGACGCGGTGCGATCGCCGCCGTGCAGGTGCTCGGCCTCGCCGTGTGGTTCTCCATGTCGGCGGTGGTCCCCGGCCTGCGCAACGACTGGGGACTCACGGCCGGCGGCGCGGTGTGGCTGACGGCCTCCGTGCAGTTCGGTTTCGTCGCCGGGGCCGTGGCCTCGACCGCCCTGAACCTGGCGGACCGCGTCCCGCCCCAGCGCCTGCTCGCCGCCAGTGCCGCGGCGGCCGCCGCCTGCACCGTGGTGCTGGCCCTGGTCGCCGACGGGCCGGCCGTCGCCGTCCCGCTGCGCTTCATGACCGGGATGTTCCTGGCCGGGGTCTACCCCACCGGCATGAAGCTCATGGCCTCGTGGTCCGGCAGCGCCGGACGGGGCAGGACCATGGGCGTCCTTATCGCCGCCCTCACCCTCGGCTCCACGCTTCCCCACCTCATCGCCGGGCTGGGCTCCCTGCCCTGGCGCGCTGTCCTGCTCACCGCGGCGGCGGCCGGACTCGTGGGCTCCGTCGTCGCCCTGGTCCTCGTCCGGCCCGGCCCCCACGGGGCGTCGTCCGCTCCCGCCCGCAACCCCCGGTACGCGCTGGCCATGTTCGCCGAACGCGGGCCGCGCCTGGCCAACCTCGGCTACTTCGGGCACATGTGGGAGCTCTACGCCCTGTGGACCTGGATCCCGTCCTTCCTGCTGGCGGCCCCCGCCGCGGGAGGACTCCCGGGCTCGGTGGAGATCACGGTGTTCCTCGCCATGGGACTCGGCGGAGCGGCCGGCTGCCTGCTCGGCGGCTGGGGCGCGGACCGCTTCGGCCGCTCGCCCGCCGCCCTCACGGCGCTTCTCCTCAGCGGCCTGTGCTGCCTGGTCTCCCCGCTCCTCTTCCACGCTCCGCCCCCGCTCCTGTTCGCCTTCTGCGCACTGTGGGGCGCCGCCGTGATCGCCGACTCGGGGGTGTTCTCCACCTCGCTGAGCGAGGTCGCCGACCACCGTTACATCGGCACGGCGCTCACCGGCCAGACCGCGATCGGCTTCGCCCTCACCGTGGTCAGCATCCAGCTCACCCCCCTGCTGGCCGAGGCCGTCGGCTGGGAGTACGCCTTCCTCCTCCTCGCCCCCGGGCCCCTGGCCGGGGCCCTCGCCATGCGCGCCTTCGGCGGAAGCGCCGCCCCCGTCCGCTCCCCGCGGAGCGCCCGCTGACCGCCGGCCACGAGGTGCACGCCGTACCGCGCGGCGGATCACGCGCCCCGGGGCGCCGACGTGGGAACGGAACCCGCCGGCGTCCCGTCCGCCGCCCGGAGCACATCGGCGCCCGGCGGGATCCCGCGCCCCGATGTGCTCCGGCCGCCTGACGGCCCCTCCCCGGCACCGAAAAGGGCGAGGCCCGAAGACCCCGCCCACTAGCAGTGAAGTTCCAGCTCAGGGCCACACCAGGCAGTACGCCTGATGCCCCGCCTCGTGCAGCCGGTGCGAGAAGTCCTGCCACTCGTGCAGCAGTCGGTACACGTTGAACGCGTCGCGCGGACCGCCGCGGTCCGGGACCGTCGACCAGATGAAGGCCGCCGCGCCGACCGCCTCCTCGCCTATGCCGCGCAGGGGGTCGACGACCGTCATGGGAAGTTTCACGACCGCGTAGTCGGGGTGCAGGACGACCAGTTCCAGGGGCGGGACCTTGTGCAGGGGAACGCCCTCGATGCCGGTGAGGACCATCGCGGCCATGGTCTCCGGCTTGATCTTGGTGAACATGCCGTTCATGCCGAGCTCGTCGCCGCCGAGCTCCTCGGGGCGCATCGAGATCGGTACGCGGGCCGCGGTGGCGCCGTCCGGCGCGCCGAAATACTTGTACGTCACCCCCACCCGACCACCATTCCTGCTCCCCGCCCCGCTCAGCGGGCCGGTCCGCTCCGGTTCACCGCGCGTCCGTCGTGTCTCGTCCGTGTTCTCCGCCTCGCGTCGGTGCCTTCCCCGCCGGGCACGTCGAGGACCCAGGTCATCGGTCCCCTCGCCCAGTCCGCCACCGCGATGCATATCTCCACCCGACTGCTTTTCTAGGACGCGTGGCCCCCGCCGCGCAACCCGATCATCGTGTCAGTGACCTCCCCCACGGCCGCCCGCCGAAACGTGCGGTGAAACATCTGCCCGCGGGATGTCCGCAGCCTCCGGCCGGTCGCGGCCGTGTGAGCTGTGTGTATCAAACGTCAGTTTCGCAGATCACGGCCGATCGGGGGCAGGATGCCGCAGGTCGCCCCTGGCCTACCCTGGACACGTCATACGCACCCGGAGCCGGGAGAACCCCGGAATGTCGGATAAGGTCGGAGAAGTCGCAGGTCATGAGCGAACTGCCATATTCATATGAAGCCCCGGTCTCGCAGGCGCTGTTCGACCGTGCCGCGGCCGTCACGCCCGGCGGCGTGAACTCGCCGGTGCGCGCCTTCCGCGCCGTCGGCGGCACGCCCCGGTTCATGGTGTCGGGCAGCGGCCCGTACCTGACCGACGCCGACGGACGCGAGTACGTCGACCTGGTCTGCTCCTGGGGGCCGATGATCCTCGGGCACGCGCACCCCGAGGTGATCGCGGCCGTGCAGGAGGCCGTCGCCCGCGGTACGTCCTTCGGCACGCCCGGTGAGGGCGAGGTCGCGCTCGCCGAGGAGATGGTCGCCCGGATCGATCCGCTGGAGCAGGTGCGGCTGGTCTCCAGCGGGACCGAGGCCACCATGTCGGCGATCCGGCTCGCCCGCGGGTTCACGCGGCGCACCAAGGTGATCAAGTTCGCCGGCTGCTACCACGGCCACGTCGACTCGCTGCTCGCCTCCGCCGGCTCCGGGGTCGCCACGTTCGCGCTCCCCGACACGCCCGGCGTCACCGGTGCCCAGGCCGGCGACACCATCGTCCTGCCGTACAACGACCTCGACGCCGTGCACGCCGCCTTCGCCGCGCACCCGGACGAGATCGCCTGCGTGATCACCGAGGCGTCCCCGGGCAACATGGGCGTCGTGCCGCCGCTGCCCGGGTTCAACCAGGGGCTGAAGGACGCGTGCGCCGCGAACGGGGCGCTGTACATCTCCGACGAGGTCATGACGGGGTTCCGGACCAGCAGGGAGGGGTGGTACGGCGTCGACGGCGTCCGGCCCGACCTGATGACCTTCGGGAAGGTGATGGGCGGCGGCTTCCCGGCCGCGGCCTTCGGCGGGCGCGCCGACGTCATGGGCCACCTCGCCCCGGCCGGCCCCGTCTACCAGGCCGGCACCCTCTCCGGGAACCCCGTCGCCACCGCCGCCGGGCTCGCCCAGCTGCGGCTGCTCGACGACGCCGCGTACGAGAAGGTGAACGCCGTCTCCGCGCAGATCCGGTCCCTCGTCACCGAGGCGCTCGGCAAGGAGGGCGTCGCGCACACGCTGCAGAACGCCTCCAACATGTTCTCGGTGTTCTTCACCGACCGGCCGGTGCGCAACTACGAGGACGCCAGGGCGCAGGAGTCGTTCCGCTTCACCGCGTTCTTCCACTCGCTCCTCGGGAACGGCGTCTACCTGCCGCCGTCGTCCTTCGAGTCCTGGTTCGTGTCCACCGCGCACGACGAGCGGGCCGTCCAGCGGATCGCCGACGCCCTCCCGGCGGCGGCCCGAGCGGCAGCGGAGGCGACCGCGTGAGCACCCCGGAGAAGAACGACGACGTCACCGTCGTCCACCTGATGCGGCACGGCGAGGTCGAGAACCCGGACGGCGTCCTCTACGGCCGTCTCGCCGGCTACCACCTCTCCGAGCTGGGCCGGCGCATGGCCGACCGGGTCGGCGAGCACCTCGCCTCCCGCGACATCGCGTACGTCGTCGCCTCCCCGCTGGAGCGGGCGCAGGAGACGGCCGAGCCCATCGCCAAGGCGCACGGTCTGGACATCGCCTCCGACGAGCGGCTGATCGAGGCCGAGAACGTCTTCCAGGGCAAGACCTTCGGCATCGGCGACGGCGCGCTGCGCCGCCCGGCCAACTGGAAGCACGTCGTCAACCCGTTCAAGCCGTCCTGGGGCGAGCCGTACGTCGACCAGGTCGTCCGCATGATGGGCGCGCTGAACGCGGCCAAGGACGCGGCGCGCGGACACGAGGCGGTACTGGTCAGCCACCAGCTGCCGATCTGGGTCGTGCGGTCCTACGTCGAGAAGCGGCGGCTGTGGCACGACCCGCGCAAGCGGCAGTGCACGCTCGCCTCGCTGACCACCTTCACCTACCGGGGGGACAGGATCGTCTCCGTCGGCTACAGCGAGCCGGCCCGCGACCTCGTCCCCGCGCACCTGCTCGCGGGCGCCAAGCCGGTGAAGGGGAAGGGCAAGGCGTTCGGGGCGTAGGACGGCCCCGGAGCGCAGCGCGCAGGCCCGGTTCGAACCCCGTCGCGAAACCTCCGCATGTGGCGGGAACCCCCCGCTCCGTCGCGTCCTCTGACCGTGTGACCACCAGAGGACGTGACGAACGGGGTTGCCCTGCGCAGTCTCATCCGCAGGGGAGTGCTCGGGCTCGGGGCGGGGGCCGCCGCCGCGGTCTCTCCGGCCGGCTGCGGCGGCCACGAGGGCGCGGTCGGCGCCGGCCGCCCCGGCGGTTCCGGTCCGGGCGGGGACGACCGGACCGGAACGCCGACGCCTGGTCCGAAGCCGGATCCGAAGCCGACCAGGACCGTCCGTCCGATCGGTGACGGTTCCACCTCCTTCACCGGCGTACAGCCCCACCAGCCCGAGGAGCCGGTGCCGCTGGAGCCGGGTCGGACCCCGCCGCAGTCCGTCGTCTTCTCCTGGGACGGGGCCGGCGAGGTCGGCAACGGCCTCTTCCCGCGCTTCCTGGACCTCGCCAAGGAGCACGGCGCGTCCATGACCTTCCTCCTCTCGGGCCTCTACCTGCTCCCCGAGTCGAAGAAGCGGCTCTACGACCCCCCGAACAACCCGCGCGGCGCCTCCGGCATCGGCTACCTCACCGACGGCCACATCAAGGACACGCCGAGGAACCTCCGCCGCGCATGGCTCGAGGGGCACGAGACCGGCACCCACTTCAACGGCCACTTCTGCGGCGGCTCCGGCAGCGTCGGCACCTGGACGCCACAGCAGTGGCGCAGCGAGATCGAGCAGGCCACGTCCTTCGTCAAGGAGTGGCGGACCAACTCCGGCTGGACCGACCTGGAGCCGCTCCCCTTCGGCTACGACAGGGAACTCGTCGGCGGCCGTACGCCCTGTCTGCTCGGCCGGGACAACCTGCTGCCCACCGCCCGCGGGCTCGGCTGGCGCCACGACGCCTCCTCGCCCGGCGGCCGTCAGGTCTGGCCGTCGAAGAAGCGGGGCGTATGGGACTTTCCGCTCCAGCGGATACCGTTCCCCGGCCGCTCCTTCGAGGTCCTGTCGATGGACTGCAACATCCTCGCCGACCAGCCGGTCAACTCGACCGACGCGCCCGCCCACAACCACCCGGGCCGGCGGCGGCAGGTGACCCGGGCGTACATATCCGGCTTCGAGCGGGCCTACGGGTCGAACCGGGCGCCGTTCTTCCTCGGCGACCACTTCGAGCAGTGGAACGGCGGCATCTGCATGGACGCCGTGGAGGAAGCGCTCAAGCACATCGCGCGGGAGAAGGAGAAGGGCGGCGACGTGAGGCTCGTCTCCTTCCGGCAGTCCACCGACTGGCTGGACGTGCAGAAGCCGGAGGTGCTGGAGCGGCTGCGCACCCTGGACGTCGGCCAGGAACCGGCCGGGGACTGGAAGGCGTTCGGGAAGGACATCGGGAGCACGACCGGAACGGGCGCCGGCGACACCGCCTGAAATGCGGTTTTCCACCCGCACGGGGGGTGCTCAAGATCCCCGGAACGGACATGCGAAACTTTTCACATGAGTGCCGCCAGCCGCGCCCCCCAGCGCTCGAACCGGGCCGCCCACAGCTCGAACCGCGCCCTCCGCGTCCGCCGTCGCGCCACCCTGGCCGCCGGCGTGGCCGCGGCCGCACTGCTGGTCTCCGCGTGCGGCTCGGGCGGGACGTCCGGCGGGGGCGGCAACACCAACTTCGTCACCGGCACCGACGGCATCTCCACGGTCGCCGAGGGCGAGCGGGTCGCCGCGCCCGAGCTGTCCGGGAAGACGCTCGAGGGCGAGCAGCTCGACGTCGCCGACTACAAGGGCAAGGTCGTCGTCCTCAACGTCTGGGGCTCCTGGTGCAACCCGTGCCGCGCGGAGGCCAAGTACTTCGCCAAGGTGGCCAAGGACTACGCCGACCAGGACGTGCAGTTCGTCGGCATCAACACGCGGGACGGCAGCACCACGGCCGCCCTCGCCTTCGAGAAGGACTTCGGCATCCCCTACCCGAGCCTGTACGACCCCACGGGCAAGCTGATGCTCCGCTTCGAGAAGGGCACCCTCAACCCGCAGGCCGTCCCCTCCACCCTGGTCCTGGACCGGGAGGGGAGGATCGCGGCCCGCTCGCTGACCTCGCTCAGCGAGGAACGCCTGCTGAAGATGCTCAAGCCGGTCGTCGCGGAGAAGTGACGTGACGGCCCTGCACACGCTCGCCGCCGAGACGGGCTACAACGGCACGGTGCTCAACGGCGCCCTGCTGGTCGCCCTGCCCATCGCCCTGCTCGGCGGACTCGTCTCCTTCTTCTCGCCCTGCGTGCTGCCGCTGGTCCCCGGCTACCTCTCCTACGTCACCGGAGTCTCCGGCACCGACCTGGCCGAGGCCCGGCGCGGGCGCATGGTCGCCGGCGCCTCCCTCTTCGTGCTCGGCTTCACCGTCGTGTTCGTCTCCGGCGGCGCCTTCTTCGGCTACTTCGGGCAGACCCTGCAGGAACAGTCGGGCGTCCTGTCCAAGGTGCTCGGCGTTCTCATGATCCTCATGGGCGTCTTCTTCATGGGACTGATGCCCTGGCTCACCCAGCGCGAGTTCCGCTTCCACAAGCGGCCGGTTGCCGGGCTGGCCGGCGCCCCCGTCCTCGGCGCCCTGTTCGGCATCGGCTGGACGCCCTGTATCGGCCCCACCCTCGCCTCCGTGCTCACCCTCTCCGCACAGCAGGAGAGCGCCGGACGCGGCGCCGTACTGACCGTCGCGTACTGTCTGGGACTGGGCGTCCCCTTCGTGCTCGCCGCCGTGGCCTTCCGCAAGGCGCTGGGCGCCTTCGGCTGGGTCAAGCGGCACTACGTCTGGGTCCTGCGCATCGGCGGCACGATGATGATCGTGACCGGTGTGCTGCTGCTGACCGGCGTGTGGGACAGCCTCGTGGCGGAGATGCAGACCTGGTCCAACGGCTTCACTGTGGGGATCTGACCCGATGAGCGAGACAACGACCGACGACGCCCCCAAGCCCGCCGACGACCAGGACCTCGACGCCGCCGGCTCCCAGCTGTCCACCGCCCCCGCCGAGGAGCAGCCCAGCCTGCCCGCCCTCGGAGCCGTCGGCTGGGCCCGCTGGTTCTGGCGGCAGCTCACCTCCATGCGGGTCGCGCTGCTGCTGCTCCTGCTGCTGTCGCTCGGCGCGATCCCCGGCTCGCTCATCCCGCAGACCGGCATCGACGAGACGGCGGTCGCCGACTTCCGCGAGCGCCACGACGTCCTCGCGCCCGTCTACGACAAGCTCGGCCTGTTCGACGTCTACAGCTCGGTGTGGTTCTCGGCGATCTACATCCTGCTGTTCGTCTCGCTCATCGGCTGCATCGTGCCCCGCACCTGGCAGTTCGTGGGCCAGCTGCGCGGCCGCCCGCCGGGCGCCCCCCGCCGGCTGACCCGGCTGCCCGCCCACACCACCTGGCGCACCGAGGCCGACCCCGAGCAGGTCCGCGAGGCCGCGCTCGCCCTGCTGAGGAAGCGCGGCTTCCGCGCCCACCTCGCCGGTGACGCCGTCGCCGCCGAGAAGGGCTACCTGCGCGAGGTCGGCAACCTGCTCTTCCACATCGCGCTGATCGTGATGCTGACCGCCTTCGGCTGGGGGCAGCTGTTCAAGTCCGAGGGCAACAAGCTGATCGTCGAGGGCGACGGCTTCTCCAACACGCTCACCCAGTACGACGACTTCAGGTCCGGCAGCCTCTTCGCCAACGACGACCTGGTGCCGTTCAGCTTCGACGTCAAGGAGTTCACCGGCACCTACGAGCGCACCGGGCCCAACAAGGGCACCCCGCGCACGTACCAGTCCGAGGTCACCTACGCCGAGGGGGCCGACGGAGAGCAGAAGACGGCCGTCATCAAGGTGAACGAGCCGCTGGAGATCGGCGACGCCAAGGTCTACCTCGTCAGCCACGGCTACGCGCCCGTCGTCACCGTCCGCGACGGCGGGGGGAGGATCGTCTACCAGGACGCCGTGCCGCTGCTGCCGCTCGACGCCAACGTCACCTCCTCCGGAGTGGTCAAGGTCCTCGACGGCTACCGCAACTCCAAGGGGGAGAAGGAGCAGCTCGGCTTCAACGCCTTCTTCGTGCCGACCTTCGGCGGCTCCGCGACCGGCACGATGCTCTCCCAGTTCCCCGCGCTGGACTATCCGGTGCTCGCGCTCTCCGCCTACCACGGCGACCTGAAGGCCGACTCCGGCATTCCGCAGAGCGTGTACCAGATGGACAAGACCAAGATGAAGGAGTTCAAGGACTCCGAGGGCGAGCTGTTCAAGAAGCTGCTCATGCCCGGTGAGACCATGACGCTCCCGGACGGCGCCGGTTCGGTCACCTTCGAGAGGGACGTCAAGGAGTGGGCCGGCTTCCAGGTCGTCCAGGAGCCGGGCGGCGGCTGGGCGCTCGGCGGCTCCGTCGCCGCGATCGCCGGTCTCGCCGCCTCCCTGTTCATCCAGCGCCGCCGTGTGTGGGTGCGCGCGGTGCGCGGCGACGACGGTGCGACCGTCGTCGAGATGGCCGGCCTCGGCCGCAGCGAGTCCGCGAAGGTGCCCGAGGAGCTCGGCGACCTCGCCGGGATCCTCTACGACCAGGCGCCGGGCGCGCCCGAGCCCTCCCCGGACCCGTCCGGTCCCACCGATTCCGAAGCCGTACCTGCCGAAGGGGCTGAGAAGTGACTCTCGCCGCCGCAACAGATCTGGCCGCCGCGACCAACGAGAACCTCGCGGAGATCAGCAACGTGCTGATCTACTCCGCGATGGCCGTCTACACCCTCGCCTTCTTCGCGTACATCGCGGAGTGGATCTTCGGCAGCCGCAGCAAGGTCGCCCGCACCGCCGCCGCCCTCACCCCGAGGACGCAGACGGGGAAGGCGCCGGCCGTCACCGTGAAGCAGGCCGGCGGCACCGCCGTACTGGAGCGGCCGAAGGTCGTCGTACGCACCGCGGCCGGAACGCGGGACGTGCCCGACGGGCCCGGAGCGCACGGCGGGGACGAGAAGGGCGACCTCTACGGGCGCATCGCCATCTCCCTCACCGTGCTCGCGTTCGCCCTCGCCTTCGGTGGCGTGCTCACCCGCGCGCTGTCCGTGGAGCGGGCGCCGTGGGGCAACATGTACGAGTTCAACATCACCTTCTCCACCACCGCGGTCGGCGTGTACCTCCTGCTGCTGGCGCTGAAGAAGAACGTGCGCTGGCTCGGCCTGTTCCTGACCACCTCGGTCCTCCTCGACCTCGGCCTGGCCGTCACCGTCCTCTACACCGAGAGCGACCAGCTGGTCCCCGCCCTCCACTCGTACTGGCTGTACATCCACGTCTCCACGGCCATCCTGTGCGGCGCGGTCTTCTACGTGGGCGCGGTCGGCGTGATCCTCTACCTGTTCAAGGACGCGTACGAGAACAAGCTCGCGAGCGGCGGCAGGCCCGGCAGCTTCGCCACCTCCGTCCTGGAGCGGCTGCCCGCCGCCGCGTCCCTCGACAAGTTCGCCTACCGGGTCAACGCGGCCGTCTTCCCGCTGTGGACGTTCACCATCATCGCGGGCGCCATCTGGGCCGGCGACGCCTGGGGCCGCTACTGGGGCTGGGACCCCAAGGAGGTCTGGTCCTTCATCACCTGGGTCGCCTACGCCTCCTACCTGCACGCCCGCGCGACGGCCGGCTGGAAGGGCCGCAAGGCCGCCTACCTGGCCCTGCTCGCCTTCGGCTGCTGGCTGTTCAACTACTACGGCGTCAACATCTTCGTCTCCGGCAAGCACTCCTACGCGGACGTCGGCCTGGGCGCGCTGCGGTCCGTGGGCTTCTGAACCCGCGTGCCACGAAGGCCGGTTCCCTGTGACCTGGGTCACGGGAGCCGGCCTTCGCCGTTCAGCCGGCGATGTCCTCGCTCCGCAGCCGTGGACGGCGGGCGACGAACTCCCGCGTCATCGCGGCGCGCTCCGGATCGTCCAGTAGCACGCTCCCCACGCCGTGGCCGGCCAGTCGTGCCCGCCGCGGAAGGCGACCGCCCGCCGATCACCATCCGGGAGATGCCGGACCGCCGGACGAGCCCCGAGCGGTACCGGAACGGGGGGAGCGCCGTCACCGTCGTCGCACCGCGGTACGACCGCTGCCGTCCCGCAGCGGAGGGCGGCGGTCTCCGCGTGCGCCGACGGGCCGTCGTCCTGGACGCGGGGGGTTGTGGCCGCGGCCGAGCGGAGTCCCGCCGGCGCCGTACGGCGCGGCTCCGAGGGGGACCGCCGCTCTTCGCAGGCCCGGTACGGGCCTGCGGAGGACGGCGGCGGGACAGGCGCGGGCGGTGACCTGTTCGATCGGCTCCATGACGCCGGTGTCCCCCGTCGAAGGCCCGTCGTACGTGCTCTGTGCCCTGGCCCGGTCATCGCCGTGCAGGCGGCGGGCGGGGCGGAGAGGAACGTCATGGGTGCTCCGGTGCCGGAGGACACGACCGGGGCCCGTCCCGTGGGCGTCCCGCAGCTCCCGGCGCGCGCCGCTCGAGAGGAGCACGGCGGTCGAAGTGCCGTACGGCGTAAGGTACTCCGACGAACACGGGTGCGAATGCCTTTATGCTTGGCCCCGCCCCATGGGCCGAGATCGCACGCCGGGAGGCATCTGTGTCAGCGCTGGAGCCGGACGACCCGCACTCCGTCGGGGCGTACCGGTTGCTGAACCGGCTGGGCGCTGGCGGTATGGGCAGGGTCTTCCTCGGCCGCTCCCCGGGCGGACGGCTCGTCGCGGTGAAGGTGGTGCACGCCGAACTGGTGCGCCGGCCCGAGTTCCGTGACCGGTTCCGGCGTGAGGTCGAGGCGGCCCGGAAGGTCAGCGGCGCCTTCACCGCCCCCGTGATCGACGCCGACCCGGACGCGCCCCTGCCGTGGCTGGTGACCAGCTACATCGCCGGTCCTTCGCTGGAGCAGGCGGTCGTCGAGCGGGGGCCGTTCGAGGCGGGGGCGGTCCTCGCGCTGGCGGCCGGGCTGGCCGAGGCGCTGGTGTCGATCCATGCCGTGAACCTCGTCCACCGCGACCTCAAACCCTCCAACGTGCTGCTCGCCGAGGACGGGCCCCGTGTCATCGACTTCGGGATCGTCCGCAGCGTCGAGGCGGACTCGATCACCGGCACCGGTCTCGTGGCCGGCTCGCCCGGATTCATGTCGCCCGAGCAGGTCAATGGCGACACGATCACCCCGGCCAGCGACATCTTCTGTCTGGGCGCTGTGCTGGCCTTCGCGGCGACCGGCGCCAACCCCTTCGGCGACGGACCGACCCCCGCGCTGCTCTACCGGGTGGTGCACAACACCCCCGACATCGGCGCCGTCACCGACCCGGCCCTGCACACCCTGATCGGCGACTGCCTCGCCAAGGATCCGGCCCGCCGTCCCACCCCGCGCGAGATCCTCACCCGGGTCGGCGCGCTGGACGGCGAGAGCACGATGGCCCTGCGGCTCCCCGGCCCCTGGCCGGCAGGGAGTGTTCCCGCGTCCCCGGCCCAGGCCGGGACGGCCCTCCCGGGCGCCCGTCCCACGGACCCGAGGGCCCTCACGAACGTCCTTCCGCGCGACGGCGGACCCGGCGCCCTCCCGCAGCGGGCGACCATGGTGGCGCCGCACTTCCACGACCGGGCCACCCGGGTGGGCGCCGCCCCGGAGCCGACACCCGCCGCCACGGAACCGGCCGGCCGCCGGGCGGGCCGGAAACGCGGCGGCAGCCGACGGACCTTCCTGCTCCTTGGCGTCGGCGGGGGAGCGGTCGCCGCGGCCGGCGTCGGGGCGGGGTTCCGGTTCAACCGGCCGGCCGCCGCGGACCGGGCCGCGCCCTCCTCCTCGGCCTCCCCCTCGGCCTCGCCCGCTGCCGGTCCCCGGCCCGCCCGGCCCGTCGGGCACTGGCCCCTCGACGAGACCTCGGGCACGGTCGCGCGGGACACCGCGGGCGGCCGGCACGACGGCACCGCGACCGGCGTGACCTGGCTGCCCGGCGGAGGCGGAGCCGTCTTCGACGGGCAGGGCAGCCAGATCGTGACCGGGGGCCCGGTGGTGGAGACCGGGAAGGGCCGGAGTTTCACGGTCGCCGCCTGGGTCCGGCTCTCCGCCGTACCGGGGAACTGGGCCACCGCCGTCAGCCAGGACTCCGGGGACGCCAGCGCCTTCTACCTCCAGTACGCCGTCGAGGGGAACCGCTGGGCCCTCTCCCGCCCTGGCCGACGCGCCACCGGCCGCAGCGAGCCCGCCGTGAACGTCTGGACCCACCTCGCCGGCGTCTGCGACAGCCGGGCGCGCACCCTGCGGTTGTATGTCAACGGCGTGCAGGAGGCGGAGGCCGAGGACACCGGCCCCATGTCCGCCACCGGCCCCCTCGTCATCGGCCGGGCGTCGTACGGCGGCCGGGCCGTCGACTTCTTCCCCGGCGCCGTCCGGGACGTACGGGTCTTCGACCGGGCCCTGGACGCCGCGCGGATCAAGACCCTCGTGTGATCACGGTCCCCGCGGCGCCGTACGCGGTCGGGGCTCAGCCGTCCTTGGGGTCCTTGCCGCGGTCCTCGTCCGGCTTGTCCTCGCCGAGCGACTTCAGGAAGTCGGGGTTGTCGTCCGGCGCGACCCACTGCTGCCGGCCGCCACCCCGGCCCCGGGTGGGACCGGCACCGCCCGCGGGGCGCCGCTTCTTGCCGGCGATCAGCCACGAGACCGAGCCGACCAGCGGGAACAGCAGCACGAGGATCGCCCACAGCGGCTTGGGCATGTGCCGGATGTCGTCGTCCTTCGTGCTGATGCAGTCGATGAACGCGTACACGCTCAGAGCCAGTGGCACGAGGAACATCAGCACCCGCAGCATGGGGCCTCTCCAGCGAAAGCGGTGGGCGGTACAGGGCCAGGGTAACCGCTCGGGGATACTTGACCCCATGGCTTACGACGATCTTCGCTCCCTGCTCAGGGCGCTGGAGCGCGAGGGCGACCTCAAGCGCATCAAGGCCGAGGTCGACCCGTGTCTGGAGGTCGGTGAGATCGTCGACCGGGTGAACAAGGCCGGCGGTCCCGCGCTGCTCTTCGAGAACGTGCGCGGCTCGAGCATGCCCCTCGCGATGAACGTGTACGGCACCGACCGCCGGCTGCTGAAGGCGCTCGGCCTGAAGTCGTACGCGGACATCTCCGAGAAGATCGGCGGGCTGCTGAAGCCCGAGCTGCCGCACGGGTTCGTCGGGGTGCGCGAGGCGTTCGGGAAGCTCGGCGCGATGACGCACGTACCGCCGAAGAAGGTGAAGGACGCGCCCGTCCAGGAGGTCGTCCTGCACGGCGACGACGTGGACCTCGACCGGCTCCCCGCGCTCTTCACCTGGCCCAAGGACGGCGGCTCCTTCTTCAACCTGGGCCTCACCCACACCAAGGACCCCGAGTCGGGCATCCGCAACCTCGGCCTGTACCGCCTCCAGCGACACGACAAGCGCACCATCGGCATGCACTGGCAGATCCACAAGGACAGCCGCAACCACTACCAGGTGGCCGCCCGGCGCGGCGAGCGGCTGCCCGTCGCCATCGCCTTCGGCTGCCCGCCCGCCGTGACGTACGCCTCCACCGCGCCCCTGCCCGGCGACATCGACGAGTACCTGTTCGCCGGGTTCCTGCAGGGCAAGCGGATCGAGATGGTCGACTGCAAGACCGTTCCGCTTCAGGTGCCGGCGCAGGCGGAGGTCGTCGTCGAGGGCTGGCTGGAGCCGGGCGAGATGCTGCCCGAGGGGCCGTTCGGCGACCACACCGGGTTCTACACCCCGCAGGAGCCGTTTCCGGCCCTGAGGATCGACTGCGTGACCATGCGCAGGCGCCCGCTGCTCCAGTCGATCGTCGTCGGCCGGCCCCCGACGGAGGACGGCCCGCTGGGGCGGGCGACGGAACGCTTCTTCCTGCCCCTCCTCAAGATCATCGTCCCGGACATCGTGGACTACCACCTCCCCGAGTCCGGCGGCTTCCACAACTGCGCGATCGTCTCGATCGACAAGAAGTACCCCAAGCACGCGCAGAAGGTCATGCACGCCATCTGGGGCGCCCACATGATGTCGCTGACCAAGCTGATCGTGGTCGTCGACTCCGACTGCGACGTCCACGACCTGCACGAGGTGTCCTGGCGGGCCCTCGGCAACACCGACTACGCCCGTGACCTCACCGTCGTCGAAGGTCCCGTCGACCATCTCGACCACGCCTCGTACCAGCAGTTCTGGGGCGGCAAGGCGGGCATCGACGCGACGCGGAAGTGGCCCGAGGAGGGGTACACGCGCGACGGCGGCTGGCCCGACATGGTCGAGTCCGACCCGGACACGGCCGCGCTGGTCGACCGCCGCTGGCAGGAGTACGGACTGTGACCTCGGCCTCCGCCGCGCTTCCGCAGCAGCCGGGACGCACGAAAGCCTTCCTCCGCCTGGTGATGATCGAGCACTCGGTCTTCGCCCTGCCCTTCGCCTACATCGCCGCCCTCACCGCGATGTACGAGCGGGACGGGAACATCCACTGGGGCCGGCTGCTCCTGGTCACCCTCGCCATGGTCGGCCTGCGCACCTTCGCCATGGCCGCCAACCGGATCATCGACCGCGAGATCGACGCCCGCAACCCGCGCACCGCCCACCGCGAGCTGGTCACCGGCGCGATGTCGGTCAGGCACGCCTGGACGGGCGCACTCATCGCCCTCGCCGTCTTCCTGGGCGCCGCGGCCCTCCTCAACCCGCTCTGCCTGGCCCTCGCCCCCGTCGCAGTGGTCCCGATGGTGGTGTACCCGTACGGCAAGCGGTTCACCGACTTCCCGCAGGCCATCCTCGGGCTCGCGCAGGCGATGGGCCCGGTCGGCGGCTGGCTGGCGATCACCGGGGAGTGGTCCTGGGACGCCGCCGTCCTCGGCCTCGCGGTCGGCGTCTGGATCGGCGGCTTCGACCTGATCTACGCCTGCCAGGACGTCGACACCGACCGCGAGACCGGCGTGAAGTCGGTCCCGGCCCGCTTCGGCATCCCCGCCGCGATCCGGGGCGCCCGCGGCTGCCACGCCGTCACGACGGCCCTCCTCGTCTGGTACGCGCTCCTCACCGACGCCGGTGTCTTCTTCTGGCTCGGCCTGCTGGTCGTGGCCGGGGCCTTCGTCTACGAGCACACCATCGTCCGCCCCCACGACCTGTCCCGCCTGAACCGGGCGTTCTTCTCCGTCAACGGCTTCATCGGCATCGCCCTGTTCGTGTGCGCGCTGCTGGACCTGCTGGTGCGGGGCCTGACCGTGTAGGGGAGGCCGGCGCGCGGCCGGGAGCCAGTCCTGGGTTCCTGCGGCTTGACGTCGATCTCGCGCAGGCCCCGGTCCTTGGGCCCGGTGCGCGCCTCGGCGCGGTGGCCGCGGGCGATGCAGTCCCGTACGACCACCTCGATCGCGTCCCGGGGCGAGCCGACCCCCGCCAGGACCATCACCTCCACCACGAGTTCGGCGTCGGGACTGACGTCGACCTTGGCCATCGTTCCCCCCTCGTCCCGTCGGATCCGCGCTCCAGCCGTCCGGGGCCCTGCGGTGCGGGCCGAGGACGGGGCCCCGTGCCGCTCGGGCCCGAAGCCGTCCGACCGGTCCTGGGAACGGACGCCTGCCCTCCGCCGGTAGGCTCAAGATGTGAACGCAGGAGAAACGCGGCGCAAGCCTTGGATCGTGGGGGTGTCGGGGGCGTCCGGGACGCCCTACGCAGCCGCTGTGCTGCGTGCGCTCCTGGCGGCGGGAGAGAGCGTCGACCTCGTCGTGAGCCGGGCCTCCCGGCTCACCCTGCTGGACGAGACCGGCATCGCCTTCCGGGACGCCCACTGGCAGGACGACCTGCGGGAATGGCTGTCCCGGGGTGCGGACGGCAAGCCGGACACGTTCACCGTCGACCTCGACGGCGTACGGCACTGGGCCGCCGGCGACCTCGCGGCCGGGCCGTCCTCGGGGTCGTACCCGAGCAAGGGCATGCTGATCGTGCCCGCCTCCACGGCCTGTGTGGCCGGGGTGGCGATCGGGCTGTCCAAGGACCTGCTGCAGCGTTCGGCGAGCGTCACCCTGAAGGAGGGCCGCACGCTGGTCGTGGCCGTACGGGAGACCCCGCTGAACGGGCAGACGCTGCGGCACCTGGTGACGCTGGACGACGCGGGCGCGACCGTGGTGCCCGCCTCGCCCGCCTTCTACGCGGGCGCGACGCACATCCAGGACCTGGTGGACTTCGTCGCCGGACGCGTACTCGACGCGGCGGGCGTCGAGCACCGCCTCTACCGCCGCTGGAAGGGCGGACTCGGCGGCGGGTCCCGTCCGGACTGAGCGCCCCCGCGACACCTCGGCACGTGCAGAACTCTCAGACCTCTTCAGCGGAAGGCTTCGATTCGATGGACGCGGTGGACAGGCAGCTCATCCAGGCCCTCAGGGAGAACGGCCGGGCCTCCTACGCGGAGCTGGGGCGCCTCGTCGGCCTGTCGGGACCCAGCGTCACCGACCGCATCAACCGGCTGGAGGCGGCCGGTGTCATCACCGGCTACCGGGCCACCGTGGACGCCGCCTCGCTGGGCCTCGGCGTCACCGCCCTGATCGGCATCTCGCTCTCCGACGCCGCCGACCACGAGGACGTGGCGCAGCGGCTGAAGGAGCTGAAGGAGATCGAGGACTGCTGGTTCATCGCCGGCGACGACTCCTTCATGCTCAAGGTCCGGGCCTCCGACGTGGACGGCCTGGAGAAGACCATCCGCCGGCTGTCCGGCACCAAGGGCGTCTCCCGCACCCGTACCACCATCGTGCTCTCCACCAAGTGGGAGAACCGCGTCGGTGAGCTGCCCGAAGAGGGGGAGTGACCGGGGCGTACGGTTGACCGGGTCTGTCTGAAGAGGGAAAGAGGGATCGGCATGGACGTCGGGCTCAAGCGCGAGCTGGAGGAGAAGGTCAGGGCGGGCGAACGCCTGACCCGTGAGGACGGCATCGCGCTGTACGAGTCGGACGACCTGGCCTGGCTGGGCGGGCTGGCGCACGAGGTGCGCACGAGGCTGAACGGCGACGTCGTGCACTTCAACGTCAACCGCCACCTCAACATGACGAACGTGTGCACCGCCTCCTGCGCCTACTGCTCCTTCCAGCGCAAGCCGGGGGAGAAGGACGCGTACACGATGCGCATCGAGGAGGCGGTGAAGCTCGCCAAGGCGATGGAGCCGGAGAACCTGACCGAGCTGCACATCGTCAACGGACTGCACCCCAATCTGCCGTGGCGCTACTACCCGCGCTCGCTGCGGGAGCTGAAGGCCGCGCTGCCGGACGTCTCGCTGAAGGCGTTCACGGCCACCGAGATCCACCACTTCGAGACCATCTCCGGGATGTCCGCCTCCGAGATCCTCGACGAGCTGATCGACGCGGGCCTCGAGTCGCTGACCGGCGGTGGCGCCGAGATCTTCGACTGGGAGGTGCGGCAGCACATCGTCGACCACCGGACGCACTGGGAGGACTGGTCGAGGATCCACCGGCTGGCGCACGAGAAGGGGCTCAGGACCCCGTGCACCATGCTGTACGGGCACGTCGAGGAGCCCCGCCACCGTGTGGACCACGTGCTGCGGCTGCGTGGACTCCAGGACGAGACCGGCGGCTTCCAGGTCTTCATCCCGCTGCGCTACCAGCACGACTTCGTGGACATGAAGGACGGCAAGGTACGCAACCGGCTCCAGGCGCGGACGCAGATGGCGACCGGCGCGGAGGCGCTGAAGACGTTCGCGGTGTCGCGGCTGCTGTTCGACAACGTGCCGCACGTCAAGGTGTTCTGGGTGATGCACGGCGTGCAGACGGCGCAACTGGCGCTGCAGCACGGGGCGGACGACATGGACGGGTCGGTGGTCGAGTACAAGATCACGCACGACGCGGACAACTACGGCACGCCGAACAAGCTGACCCGCGAGGACCTGCTGGACCTGATCCGCGACGCCGGGTTCCGGCCGGTGGAGCGGAACACGCGGTACGAGATCATCCGGGAGTACGACGGTCCCGACCCGGCGCGACGGGAGTCCCCCCAGCCGATGCGCGTCTGAAGGGGGCCGCCCCTCCGGCCGCAGGGGGCGGGAGCCCCCTGCGGGCCGGCCTGCGCCCGCCCCGCCCGGCTCGGCAGAGGGGGAGCGTCCGGCGCGAAAGCGGCTGCGCGTGCGCCGAGGTAATGCTTACCATCGGCCCATGCCCCTTACTTTCACGTTCGATCCCGTCGTCACCCCCGCACTTCGCGACGGCGTCCTCGACCTGTGGGTCGATGTCACCAACGCCGGTGGAGCGGTGGGGTTCGTACCGCCCGTGACGCGGGAGGACATCCGCCCCAACCTGGTGCGGCAGCTCGTGTCGATGACGGAGGAGCGCTCCCGTCTCCTCGTCGGGCACGACGAGGAGGGCAGGGTGGCCGCGACGGCGTTCCTCACCCTCAACACCCATCAGCTGATGACCCACTGGATCTGGCTCTACACGGTGATGGTCCACCCCCGCCACCAGGGCCGGGGCTACGGCCGCGACCTGCTGGCCGCCGCCGAGCGGGCCGCCCGCACCCTCGACGGCGTCGAGGCGATCCGGCTCACCTGCCGCGGCGGTCTCGGCCTGGAGCGCTTCTACGCCTCCTGCGGCTACAAGGAGGTCGGCCGGGTCCCGGACGCCATCCGCGTGGCCCCCGGCGACGACCGCGACGACGTCGTCATGCTGCTGCCGCTGACCTGAGGCCCGTACCCCGCTGAAAGATCCCTGCCCGGTCGTGCTTCACTGGAGGTTGTCCCTTTGGGGCGTTCTGACCGTAGGAAGGGAGAGTGGACGAGATGCTCCGCTACACGCTGATGCGCCTCGGGATCTTCGTGGGCTGCCTCGTGGCCGTCTGGGGTCTCGTCCACTCCGGCCTCGCCCCGCGCGGCCTCGGTGACTCCAACGGACTGTGGATCATCCTGCTCGCCCTGGTGATCTCGGCCCCGATCAGCCTCGTCGTGCTCCGCAAGCAGCGGGACCAGGCCTCCGAGCGGATCGTCCAGCGGGTGAACCGGGCCAAGGCCAACCTGGAGGCCAACCGCAACCAGGAGGACGCGGCCGACGAGACCGCCCGCACGCGGACGCAGGCCTCGTAACGTCCGTCACATCCGCGCACCGCACTCGGGCGCCCCGGTTTCCGAACTGACCCGGAAACCGGGGCGCTTTGCGTTGTGCGGAAGCCTGCGGCCCTCCACCTCCCAAAGCAATGCTTTGAGGATCCCAAAGCTCAGGTGTTACGGTTCTCGGGTGAAGCCAGCAGCCGTGTTCCCCACGCCCCGGAGTGTTCCGCTCGTGGCGCGCCTGCACGTGGACCTCTGCCGGGTCACCGCCGCGAACTGTCGTCCCTGACGTCCCGCGCCACCCGAACCCCACGTCACCCTTCCTCACGCGTCCCCACAGACGGATCACAACGGAGCATGTCCGTGTCCACGAACACGCAGTTCAAGCTGCCCCTGCGCGCGCCCTTCTGGGCCCAGATACTCGCCGGCCTCGTCCTGGGCGTCCTGCTCGGCTGGCTCGCCCGCAGCCAGGACCTCTCCTGGCTCGTCACCACCCTGGAGAAGGTCGGCGGCACCTTCATCGGCCTGCTGAAGCTGGCCGTCGCCCCGCTCGTCTTCTTCGCGATCCTGGTCTCCATCACCAACCTGCGGAAGGTCAACAACGCGGCCCGGCTGGCCTCGCGCACCCTCCTCTGGTTCATGATCACCTCGCTGATCGCGGTGGCGATCGGCCTGGTCATCGGCCTGGTCACCAACCCGGGCGCGGGCACCGGCCTCACCCCGGCGGACGGCGCCGCACCGGAGAGGACCGGCTCCTGGATCGACTTCCTGACCGGCATCGTGCCGACCGACGTGATCACACCGTTCACCGAGCTGAACGTGCTGCAGATCGTCTTCATGGCCGTCGTCGCCGGCATCGCCGCCCTCCAGCTCGGCGAGAAGGCCCAGCCGATCCTCACCCTGAGCGAGTCCGTCCTCGAACTCCTCCAGAAGGCCCTGTGGTGGGTCATCCGCCTCGCCCCGCTCGGCACCGTCGGCCTCATCGGCAACGCCATCGCCACCTACGGCTGGGACCTGATCGGCAAGTACGCCACCTTCACCGCCGACGTCTACGTCGGCTGCCTCATCGTCCTCTTCGGCGTCTACCCGGCGCTGCTGGCGACCGTCGGCAAGGTCGGCCCGGTGCAGTTCTTCAAGGGCGCCTGGCCCGCGATCCAGCTGGCCTTCGTCTCCCGCTCCTCCGTCGGCACCATGCCGCTGACCCAGAAGGTCACCGAGCGCCTCGGCGTGCCGAAGGAGTACGCGAGCTTCGCCGTCCCGTTCGGCGCGACGACGAAGATGGACGGCTGCGCCGCGATCTACCCGGCCATCGCCGCGATCTTCGTCGCCCAGATCTTCGACATCCCGCTCGGCGTCGGCGACTACCTGCTGATCGCGTTCGTCTCGGTGGTGGGCTCCGCCGCCACGGCCGGCCTCACCGGCGCGACGGTCATGCTCACCCTCACCCTCTCCACCCTGGGTCTGCCCATGGAGGGCGTGGGCCTGCTGCTGGCCATCGACCCGATCCTGGACATGATCCGCACGGCGACGAACGTCGCCGGCCAGGCGCTGGTCCCGGTCATCGTCTCGGCCCGCGAGGGGCTGCTCGACCGGAAGGCGTACGACTCGGTCCACTCCTCCCCGGTCGACGAGGACCCGTCCGACGAGACCCCGTCCGACGAGCCCCAGCGGGTGCCCGCCGTGGCCTGACCGTCACCGGACCCCGGGCACAGGGGGCGCATCCCGGCAACCACCGGTGGGTGTCCGTTGCTGGGAGCGCCCCTTATCGCCGTCCTCCCGATGGTGTGGAATCACATGGTCCACCTGCGTCGTACGACGCAGGTGGACCATGTCGATGATCCGGCAGGGATCAGCACCACACACGAAGGGGGAGACCGTGGCACGCACGCGGGCGCAGAGTCTGCGCAACGTCGCCGAGGCGGTCGCGTCCGGCACCGACCCGCGCACGGCGGCCCAGGACGAACTGCGCCGCCGCACCGCAGGGGGCGGCGCACCGTCCCGGAACACCGGGGACGAGCACGGCGGACGTCAGGAGGCCGAGGGCGAGGGGATGGACCCGGCCGACTTCCCGGCGGCCAGGGAACAGGACGGGAGCTCCGTCGACACCGTCATGCGGCAGAAGACGGTCCCGCTGGACGAGGCGGGGGAGGCGCTGGGCCGCAGCGAGCAGCTGCGCGAGGACGGGAAGGTGGTGCACGCCATCTGCCCGATGGTGATGCCCAGGGGCCGCTCCCTGCTGTCCATGCTGCCGGTGCTGTCGCTGCTGGTGGTCGGCGCCGTGGGCACCTCCGTCGCGTCGGCGGTCGGCGCCGGCGGGCTCACGAACCCGCTGTTCGGAGTGCACTACTGGATCGTCGCGCTGCTCGCGGTCGCGTTCGTGTGGTGGCGGCAGGGCCTGGTCATGGTGCCGGACGGCTGCCAGGCGATGATCACCCGGTTCGGCAAGCTGGAGAAGGTCGTCGGCCCCGGCCGGGTCACCCTGCTCAGCCCGTGGAAGCGGGTGTCGTACATCGTCAACACGACCCGCGAGTACCCGTTCAACGCGCCGGTGCGCGAGGCCCCGACCAAGGGCGGGGTGAAGGCGTCCATCGACCTGTTCATCCAGTTCCGGATCAGCGACCCGGTCGAGTTCGTCTACACCCTCGGCGCCGTGCGCGGGTTCGAGGAGAAGCTGGGCAACGCCGTCAGCGAGACCATCCGCAGCCTGATCTACGAGCAGGAGGCGTCCGGCATCTACGACATGGTCGGCGAGGACAGCGGTCGTCTGCTGGAGCAGCTCAACCAGCAGTTCCGGCCCGCGGTGGAGCTGACCAACGCCAACATCACGCACGCCGAGCCCTCGGACCGGCGCTACCGGATGGACCTGGCCGCCCCCGAGATGGTGCGGGTGGCCAAGGAGGCGTACACCCACGAGTACGCGCTCCAGCTGCGCAAGGAGCAGGACGAGGGCGACCTGACCCGGGAGCTCGCCTCCAGCCAGGAGACGCTCTCCGCGATCCAGGCCGACATCGCCCAGTACCAGGCGCAGATGGACACCGCCGTGGAGCGCGAGACCAACCGCGCCGAGGCGCTGGCCCGCCAGCGGTACGTCCAGGCCGAGTCGGAGGCCAAGGCCAACGCGGCGCTGCTGGAGGCGCAGGCCCTGGACATCCGCGCGGTGACCGCGGCCCAGGCGCCGGAGATCCTCGAGTACCGCTACCAGCAGCAGGTGCTCGACACCCTGGAGCAGGTCGCCGACCACCTGCCCCGGCTGGTGCGCATCGGCGGCGTGGACGGCACCGGCGCGGCCGGGATCGACTTCCTCGAACTGGCCCGGGAACTGGTCGGCGAGCGCGGGGCCGAGCTGTTCTCCGACGCGGACATGGCCGCCGTACGGGACCGGCTGACGGAGGTGTCCGAGCGGATCGCCGCCCGCGAGGAGGAGATCGGCGCGCTGCTGGCGGCCGAGCGGCCGACGGTGCCGCAGGTGCCCGAGGGCGCCGGGGCGGGCGAGGCGCCCGTGTCCGCGGCGAGTGATGTGTCCGAGTCCGCCGAGGAGGCCCAGCAGTGAGCTCCGCCCGTACCCGCCGCCGTTCGGTCATCTCCGAGGCAGTCGCCCCCTGGAGCGACATCGCCCGTCTGCTGCGCGGCGGCGAGGCCGACACCCTCATTCCGGTGATCATCCCCCGTCACCGCCGCCGGCTGTGGTGGATGCTGCCGCTCTGGCTCGGTGTCCACGCCCTGCTGACGGGTGTGATGCTGACACTGCGGGAGGCCGACTCCGACGGCGTGGCCGGCCTCGCCCACGGCGCGCTGGCCACCGTCTCCTACGTCGCCGCAGTGGTGCTGCTGCTGGTCGGCGCGCTGTGGTGGTGGCGCTCCTCGATCGTCGAGATCGAGCAGGGCACCAACGGCGTGCTGACCCGCTACGGCGCCGTCGTGCGCACCCTGGACGCCGGCCGGCACTACCTGTGGCACCCCTGGTCACGGGTCGACTTCGTCGTCGACACGGCCACCGAGATCCCCTACTCGGCGCCGGTCATGGCCTGCCCCACGCAGGAGAACGTGCCGCTGCGCTCGATCGAGTTCTTCCTGAAGTTCCGCATCACCGACGCCGTGCTGTTCGTCCGCACCATCGGCGCCGGCAACTTCGACCTGGTGCTGTCCAGCGCCGTGCAGGACGCGATCCGGCAGCGGGCCCGCAGGATGCGCACCGAGCGCGCCTACGACCTGCGCGGCTCGGACGTGGCCGACATGCAGGAACTGCTCAACCGGCAGCTGTCCGGCTACGGCGTGCGCATCACCGGGTGCAACATCCCCGACGTGCAGCTGCCGACGCAGTACCAGCACCACCTGGCCACCCGGGAGCGGATCGCCAAGGAGCGCACCGCCTACGAGCAGGAGTGGGGACTGACCCGCAAGCGGCGCATCGACAGCCTGGGCATGGACATCGAGCGGGCCAAGAAGGTGCGCGACGCCCGGATCGTCGAGGTGCGGGCGGCGCTGAACCGGGCCCGCGAGGAGGTCGCCCAGCTGCTGGAGCGGCAGGAGACCGAGGCCCAGCGGGTGCGGTTCGAGATCGAGACGCGCGGCCGCAGCGGGCTCATCGCGGCCGAGAACGAGGCCCGCGCCCAGCGCGCCCTGGCCAAGGCCTACCGTGACAACCGGGCGGTGCTCCAGTACGAACTGGCCCGCAGGCGCCTCGAGGTGGGCGCGGAGCTGGCCGGGAAGGCCCCGCAGCCGGTGGTGGTGCGCACCGACGGCGGCGCCGACACCTCGGCGCTGTCCACGCTGTTCACCGCGCAGCTGCTGCCGCGGCTGACGGCGGGCGACCGGCCCGTCCCCGGCGACCGGACGGTGCCGGGGGACGGCGGCCGGGACCCGCGGTGAGGGACGGACCGTACGCTGTGTCCCATGGGTGCCGTGAAGACGAAGCGGATGCCGCGTGCGGTCCGTGAACAGCAGATGCTGGACGCCGCCGTACGGACCTTCGGGCAACGGGGGTACATGGCCGCGTCGATGGACGAGATCGCCGAACTGGCGGGGGTTTCCAAGCCGTTGGTGTACCTGTACCTGAACTCCAAGGAGGACCTGTTCACCGCGTGCATCCGGCGGGAGGGGACGGCCCTCACCGAGGCGGTGCGCGCGGGCGCCCGCCCCGGTCTGCCGGCCGACCGCCAGCTCTGGTCGGGGCTGACGGCGTTCTTCACGCACACCGCCCGGCACCCGGACGGCTGGGCGGTGCTGCACCTCCAGGCCCGCACCCACGGCGAGGTCTTCGCCGCCGAGGTGGCCGCGATGCGCGCGGAGATCGTGGCGTTCGTGACGCAGCTCATCCTCGCCGCCGCCCGCGACGCCCACCGGGACCCGGACCTGCCCGAGCGTGAGGTCTCGGGACTCGCGGAGGCGCTGGTCGGCGCCGCCGAGTCCCTCGCGGACTGGGCCAACGCCACGCCGGGTGTCACGGCCCGGCAGTCGGCGGCGACCCTGATGAACTTCGCCTGGGCGGGTCTCGGCGACCTGATGGCCGGCCGCCGCTGGACCCCGCCCGACGACTCCGGGCCCATCACCGGCGCCACCGGGGCTCAGACCGGGCGGACCTCCCCGGTCACGTGAACCCGGCCGTCGTCGCCGCGCAGCGCGAAGCGCCCGCCCGCCGCCGCGTACGTCACCGTCCCCGGCAGCAGCACCGGCGCCCGGAAGTCCGCGCGGACCTCGGCCGCGTCCGGGGTGCCGTGGGCGGCGAGGCAGCGGGCCACGGTCCACATGCCGTGCGCGACGGCGCGGGGGAAGCCGAAGAGCCGGGCGGTCAGCGGGTGCAGGTGGATCGGGTTGCGGTCGCCGGAGACGACGCCGTAGCGCCGTCCGACGTCCCCGGCCAGCCGCCACTCCTCGACGGCGGGCAGGGGGGCGGGGGCCTCCCCCGCGTCGGCCGGGTGTGCGGAGGCGGTCCGGTGCCGGGCCAGGTACGTGCTCCGCGACTCCCACACGACGTCCCCGCCGTCCCGCATCTCGGTGACCACGGCGGCCTGGGTGCCGCGCCGGTGCGGGGCCAGTCCGTCGACGCGCACCGTCAGCCCGTACGAGCCCGTGGCCGCCGTCGCCCGGTGCCGGGTGATCCGTATCGACGTGTGGACGAGGCCGAGCAGCGGGAGCGGGAAGCCCGGCCCGCTCATCAGCCGAATGGCGAGCGGGAAGCCCAGCACGTGCGGGTACGTCACCGGCAGCGCGTCCTCACCGGTCGGGAAGCCGCACACCCGCTCGTACGCGGCGAGCCGGGCGATGTCGATGCGCAGCGCGGGCAGCACCAGCCGGGTACGGGGGTGGGCGGCGCCGGGACGCGGGCGCTTGAAGGGCGACAGCAGGGCGCCGCGGGCGAGGAGCGGCGCGAGGGCGGGGGGTGCGGAGAGTTCCACGGTGGGCGCTGGTGCGGACGTCACGGGGTGGTCACGCTCCCAGCAGGTTCTGGCCGCAGACCCGTACGACCTGGCCGTTCACCGCGCCGGAGGCCGGGTGGGCGAGCCAGGCGGTGGTCTCGGCGACGTCGGCGGGCAGGCCGCCCTGGGCGAGGGAGTTCATCCGGCGGCCCGCCTCGCGGACGAACAGCGGGAGGGCGGCCGTCGTCTTCGTCTCGATGAAGCCGGGCGCCACGGCGTTCACCGTCACCCCGTGCTCGGCGAGGGCGTGCGGCGCGAGGGCGCGGACCAGGCCGGTGACTCCCGCCTTGCTCGCCCCGTAGTTGGTCTGGCCGGCGTTCCCGGCGATGCCCGCGATGGACGCCGTGGCGACGATCCGCCCGCCCCGCTTCAGGGTCCCGGCGGCGAGCAGCGCGTCGGTGGTGCGCAGCACGCTCGCCGGGTTCACCTCCGGTACGGAACTCCAGCGCTCGGCGGGCATGCTGACCAGACGGCGGTCTCGGGTGACGCCCGCGTTGTGGACCAGGGCGTCGAGGCCGGACTTTCCGGCCGTGAGGTGGAGCAGGCCGCCGTCCAGGTCCGGCCGCTCCGGCGACCGGCGCCGCAGCGGCGCCGGCTGGGGCACGCCCAGCCGGCGGGTGAGGAGGCGACCGGGCGCGGTGCCGGTGAAGCTGAGATGGCGGTCGGCCATGGGATTCCTCCGTGCCTGCTCCGAACGTGCTTACTCTGAAGTAAAGTTACCGGAGGTAATCCTATGGTGCCGGTGAGGAGCAGGTCGAGATGAGCACCCCGGAGCCGGCCGCCGTCCGGCGCGTCGCGGTCATCGGCGGCAGCCGCACCCCCTTCGCCCGCTCCGACGGCCCCTACGCCACCGCCTCCAACCGGGAGATGCTCACCGCCGCGCTGGACGGCCTCGTCGGGCGGTACGGGCTGCGGGCGCCGGGCGCGGTGGGGGAGTTCGTCGCGGGAGCGGTCCTCAAGCACAGCCGCGACTTCAACCTCGCCCGCGAGACCGTCCTCGGCTCGGCGCTCGACCCCCGCACCCCCGCGTACGACATCCAGCAGGCCTGCGGCACCGGGCTCCAGGCGGTCGCCGCCGCCAACAAGATCGCCCTCGGCCAGACGGACGCCGCGGTCGCCGGCGGCGCCGACACCGCGAGCGACGCGCCCCTCGGCGTCAACGACGACCTGCGCAAGGTGCTGCTGGAAGGCGCGGCGCGCGAAGTCGCTCGGAGCCCGCCTCAGGGCGCCGGCGAAGGTGCGCCCAGGCCACCTCGTCCCCGACGTCCCGCGCAACGCCGAACCACGCACGCACCTGTCCATGGGCGAGCACGCCGCGGTCACCGCACGCGCCTGGGGCATCACCCGCGAGGCCCAGGACGAACTGGCGGCGACCAGCCACCGGCGGCTGGCGGCGGCGTACGAACGCGGCCTGCTGACCGACCTGGTGGCGCCCTTCCGGGGACTGGCCCGCGACCAGAACCTGCGGCCGGACACGACGGTGGGGAAACTCGCCGCGCTGAAGCCGGTGTTCGGCCCCGACGCACCCGGCCCCACCATGACGGCGGGCAACTCGGCCCCGCTCACCGACGGCGCGGCGCTGGTGCTGCTCGCGAGCGAGGAGTGGGCGGCGGAGCGGGGCCTGGAGCCGCTGGCCTTCCTCACCGCGTACGGGACGGCCGCCGTGGACTTCGTGCAGGGGGACGTCGTCGGCGGAGAGGACGGCCTGCTGATGGCGCCCGCGTACGCGGTCCCGCGCATGCTGGAGCGCGTCGGCCTCGGCATGGCGGACTTCGACCTGATCGAGGTCCACGAGGCGTTCGCCTCCCAGGTGCTGGCCACGCTGGCCGCCTGGGAGAGGCGGGGGCTGGAGCCGGTGGACCGAGCCCGGCTCAACGTGGCGGGCTCGTCCCTGGCCACCGGCCGCCCCTTCGCCGCCACCGGAGCCCGCATCGTGGCGACCCTGGCGAAGCTCCTCGCCGAACGGGACGCCCTCGCACGCGGGTTGATCCCGATCTGTGCGGCGGGCGGACAGGGGGTGACGGCGATCCTGGAGTGTCCACCGCCGACCTCGCCGACCTCGCCGACCTCGGGGAACCGGACGACGAGGGCTGTCTGACCATCACGGGCCGCGAGAAGGAGCCGGTCACCACCTCCGGCGGGGCAGGAGCGTCGCCCCGGCCCCGCCGGAGAACCGGCTCCGCGCGCCCCCGTTGATCTCCCAGGCCGTGGTGGCCGGCGACAACCGCCCCCCTACGTCCGTGCCCCGACCACCCTCGGCCCCGCCGGCGTCACCCGCCGGCGCCGGGTGAACGGCAAGCGCCCGGTTCCTCCGGAACCCACCGCCGATGAGGAGGAGTCGTACGCGCTCCCGCGGCGCGCGACCGACGGGGACGGCAGGATGCTCCCCCGCCCGGAGCCGATCCGCCGCTTCACCGTCCTCCCGGTGGACTCCACGGAGGAGGCGGGCCACCTGACCCCGTCGATGAAGCTGCGCCGGGAGGAGATCCTGTGGGACCTCGCGGCGGAGGCGGAGGGCTGTACGGCGGGGAGGTCACCCTGCCGCGCGGGCGATCAGAAGCGCCTGGGGGGTCGACTCGCCCTGGCCGGTGTCGGCCGCGCGCACCGTCTGCTGGACGAGGGCGAAACCGGCCGCCTCCAGGAGCGTGGTGATGCGTTCGGGCCGCATGCGCCGGAAGTCGAGGGTGACCGGGTGGCCCCAGGGACGCTCGTGGCGGCGGGGCTCGTCGCCGCACTGGAAGGCGAGCAGCAGATGGCCCCCGGGTGCCAGGACCCGGCGGAACTCGGCGTAGGCGGCCGGCAGTTCTTCCTGCGGGGTGTGGATGGTGGAGTACCAGGAGACCACGCCGGCGAGGGCGCCGTCGGGCAGGTCCAGGTGCCGCATCGAGCCCTGCTCGAAGCGCAGGCCGGGGTGCTCGCGGCGGGCGATCGCGAGCATCCCCTCCGACAGGTCCAGGCCGAAGACGGAGAGGCCGAGGGAGGCGAGGTGCGCGGTCACCGCTCCGGGGCCGCACCCCAGGTCGGCCACCCGGCCGCCCTCCCCGACCAGTTCGGCGAAACCGGCCAGCAGCGCCCGGTCCAGCGGCCTCCCCGTGAGCTGGTCGCGGAACAGGGCGGCGTAGTCCTCGGCGATGGCGTCGTAGAAGGTGCGGGTGGCGGCTGTGTGATCGGCGTCGTCGGCTGTCATGGGCGGTGACCCTACTCGTCTCCACCGACAGCCCCAGGGACGGCTACGCGACCCCCGCGCCCCGCAGCGCCGCCGTCGTGGCCGCCGCCCCGAGGACGACCACCGCGAACGGCGCCCGCCGCCACGCCAGGACGCCGCCCACCAGCACCCCGGCCGGACGCGCCCACCCCGCGAACCCTCCGCCCTCGGTGAGCGCCCCCGTCGCCAGCAGCGCCACCAGCAGGACCACCGCACCGGCGGACAGCAGCTCCCGCACCCGGGCCGGAAGTTCCACCCGCCCGTGCAGCGCCGGCCCGACCAGCCGGAAGGCGTACGTCCCGACCGCCAGCACCAGGATCACCGCGCCCGTCGCGCTCACACCGGCCGCCCCCGCCCGTGGAGCGCCAGCCCCGCCAGCGCCACCAGCACCGGTACGCCCGCCGGCGCCACCGGTGCGAGCGCCAGGGCCAGCGCCGCGCCGGGCAGCGCGGCCCGGCGGACGCCGGCGTCCGCGCGCAGGGCGGGGAGGACGAGGGCGGCCAGGACCGAGGGGAAGGCCGCGTCCAGCCCGTAGCGCGCCGTGTCCCCCAGCGCGCCGCCGGCCAGCGCGCCCGTCAGCACCCCGGTGTTCCACACGGCGAACATCCCGAGTCCCGAGATCCAGAACGCCGTCCGTCGCCGTGCCGGGTCCCGCTGGGCCAGGGTGAAGGCCACCGTCTCGTCGGTCACCAGGTGCGCCCCGACCAGCCGGACGAGCCTTCCCGGGCCGATGTGCTCGGCGACGGCGAGGCTGAAGGCGGCCGTACGGGTGTTGAGCAGCAGCCCCGTGGCCGCCGCCGCGACCGGACCGCCCCCGGCCAGCAGCACGCCCACCGCGCTGAACTGGGCGGAGCCCGCGTACACCACCAGCGACATCACCACCGGCACCCACACCGGCAGCCCTCCGGCGACGGCGATCGCCCCGAACGACACGCCGACGACGCCCCCGGCCAGACAGACCAGGGCCACGTCCCGGAGGAGACCGGGGTCGAGGGAGGCGGGGAGTGTTCGCTGTACCGAACGCATGTTTCCTACCATGGACGGAAGAGACCCCGTTCGTCAAGACGAACGATCGGACTGCTGGAGCGAACGACATGACCGATGGACCCCCTCCCCGCCTGCCTCTCGACTGGATCGCCGCCGCTCTGCGCCGCGAGCGTGTCCGCGTCGGCCTCTCCCTCTCCGAACTGGCCAAACGCGCCGGGATCGCCAAGTCGACGCTGTCCCAGCTGGAGGCGGCGAGCGGAAATCCGAGCATGGAGACGATCTGGGCGCTGGCGGTGGCGCTCGGGGTGCCGTTCAGCGCGCTGGTGGAGCCCCCGGCGCCCGCCGTCCAGGTGATCAGGGCGGGGCAGGGGCCGGCCGTGCGCTCCGAGCAGTCCAGTTACGTCGCCACCCTGCTGTCGGCGAGCCCGCCGGGTGCGCGGCGCGACATCTACGCCGTGGGGCTGGAGCCGGGGACCGTACGCGCCTCCGATCCGCACATTCCGGGAACCGTGGAGCACATCGTGGTCAGCGCGGGACGGGTGAAGGCGGGGCCCGGCGGGGAGAGCGCGGAACTCGGCCCCGGGGACTACATGACGTACCGCGGGGATGTGCCGCACACGTACGAGGCGCTGGAGGCCGGAACGGAATTCGTACTGGTCATGCAGCACGTCTGAGAGGAATTCCCCGGATGTTCACCGGAGCGTTTCGGTGGTGCGAGGGGAAAAGGCAGGAGCCCCGTCGCCTGACGGCGCGGGGCTCCTTGGGTACTGCTAGTCGTTCCCGGATCGGCGAGGATCAGACCGGGGTGACGTTCTCCGCCTGCGGGCCCTTCGGACCCTGCGTGACGTCGAAGGACACCTGCTGGTTCTCCTCAAGGGAGCGGAAGCCGCTCGCATTGATCGCGGAGTAGTGGACGAAGACGTCGGGGCCGCCGCCTTCCTGGGCGATGAAACCAAAGCCCTTTTCGGCGTTGAACCACTTCACGGTTCCGGTAGCCATAAGCCCTCCTTGGGCCCAAAGGGTTGCCCTGCTCCAGAACCAGCAAGTGTGAAGACCAATTCTGCACAAGTGCATCCGTCTGAGAACGACGAGAGCCCGCGGTCACATGCTCCGCAGGCTCTGTACTGCAAGGGAAACCAAACTGCAACTTGCGAAGAGCCTAGCACGCAGGCTCCCGAATGCAAGAGAGGTCAAGATCACGTCACTCGAATGTTTGAACACCTCGTCCATCACGGGCGCTCGGTCGAACGCGTGGGCGAGCGAGGGGGGAGGGCCCGGCCGCCGGCGGCGAGGGCTAGCCTCACGATGTGGACAATCCTCGCACCCGGCCGCGCGTCGGCCACATCCAGTTCCTGAACTGCCTGCCCCTGTACTGGGGGCTGGCGAGAACGGGCACGCTCCTCGACTTCGAGCTGACGAAGGACACCCCGGAAAAGCTCAGCGAGAAACTGGTGCAGGGCGACCTCGACATCGGGCCCGTCACCCTCGTCGAGTTCCTCAAGCACGCGGACCAGCTCGTCGCCTTCCCGGACATCGCCGTCGGCTGCGACGGCGACGTGATGTCGTGCGTGATCGTCTCGCAGGTCCCGCTGGACCGGCTGGACGGAGCGCGGGTCGCCCTCGGGTCGACCTCCCGCACCTCCGTACGCCTCGCCCAGCTCCTCCTCGCCGAGCGGTACGGCGTACGGCCCGACTACTACACCTGTCCGCCCGACCTGAGCCTGATGATGCAGGAGGCCGAGGCGGCCGTCCTCATCGGGGACGCGGCCCTGCGCGCGAACATGCTCGACGGGCCCCGCTACGGGCTCGACGTGCACGACCTGGGCGCGCTGTGGAAGGAGTGGACGGGCCTGCCGTTCGTCTTCGCGGTGTGGGCGGTGCGCCGCGACTACCTGGAGCGCGAGCCGGTCATCACCCGCAAGGTGCACGAGGCCTTCCTCGCCTCCCGCAACCTCTCCCTGGAGGAGGTCGGCAAGGTCGCCGAGCAGGCGGCCCGCTGGGAGGCCTTCGACGAGGCGACCCTGGCGCAGTACTTCACCACCCTCGACTTCAGCTTCGGCCCCCCGCAGCTGGAGGCGGTCGCCGAGTTCGCCCGCAGGGTCGGGCCGACGACGGGCTTCCCGGCGGACGTGAAGGTCGAGCTGCTCCGGTCCTGAGGCCGCGAGCGGTCCGCCCACTCCCCTGCTGGAAGGTTTCGGCGCACGGGGGGAGGGGCGGCGCCACGCGGCCGCTCGGCGTGGACGGGCCCACGGCCGTGGGCCCCACCGGCTGTTCGGCCGGCTCGGTTCCGGCGGCACGGGCCGGGTACGCCTGGGCCGAGGCGCCGGGGCGCACGGTCGCGGTGAGGGTGTGCTGATGCCGTTGCCTGGTCTCGGCCGGGGCGGGACAGCCGAAGGTCTTGTGCTTGCGCAGGCGGCGGCGGTTGTGGAAGGTCCCGATGAAGTCGAGGACCCCGGCGCGGGCGGTGGCCCGGTCGGGCCGGGTGCGGGTACGGGTGCCGATCTCTTCTCCGGACAGGACCCAGAAGCTCTCCGCGGCGGCGCTGTCGAAGCATGATCCGGTGCGTCCGCAGCTCTGCCGCAGCCCCGACTCCGTTACTCGCGGCCGGAACCGGGCTGACGTGTATGCGCTGCCACGATCGCTGTGGATCACGCGGCCGGGCTCCGGTCCGCCCCGGCCGTGGGCCATGCCGAGTGCGTCGACGACGCGTTCGGCGCGGTGGTGGTCGGCCATGGCGTAGCCGACGGCCTCGCGGGTGGAGGTGAAGCCCCATTCCGAGCCCTACCACTCCTACCCGCATGCAGACATCCTCTTCCGAACTCCCTTCCTTCGCAGTTGGTTTCCCACCGTGGAAACGCAGCAGGCGGAGGGGCTGACCGAGGCGCCCGTCCCGGACACGGCGAAGGGCCGACTCGAGAGGGAAACCCTCCCGAGCCGGCCCTTCTCTCTGTGCCCCCGGCAGGATTCGAACCTGCGACACCTGCTTCAGGAGTGGGATCGAATCCTTGCCGGGGGATGCCCAGCGCTGCCGCGCGGTGCTGTTTCCCCTGGTCAGAACCGCGTGGCGAGCCACTGGATCCGGCTCATGCCGCTCCGTATCGGGCAGTCCGCTCGCGCATCGCTCACGCGCTGTTGGCTGCCGAGCAGCGCCTGGTCAGACCTGCCCGAAGTCGATCTCCACCAGGAACGGGGCCACTACCTTGAGGACGCCGGAGAACACGTCTCCGTCCCGGTAGGTCTTCGTCGCTGGGTCGAGAACGTAGGTGTACACGAGAGGAACGCCTGTCGCGGCCTGCTCGATCCGCCAGTAGAAGCCGATGCCTGCCTTGGCGTACTGGTCAACCTTCACGATCCGGTCGGTGGTCTCCGAGCCTGGTGACACCACCTCCGCGACCAGCAGTACGTGCTCAGGGCGGGTGGGGGTGATGTCGATCGTGTCTGCGCGGTACACGATGACGTCCGGGCGGCGATTGGTGAGCGGGACATCCTGAAGCCGGACGTTGAAGTCCGTGTCAGCGTTCCACTCCGGGCCCGCGGCGGCATCCAGGGCATTGGCCAGAATCCGGGCGAGCCGGTTGTGCCGCTTGGACGCACTCGGACCCACGACGACCATCCCGTCCACGATCTCGATACCGGCGCACTGCTCCTCGGACCAGGACTCGTACTCCTCCGCCGTGATCTGCTCATGCATCCACGCCGGAGCCACCATCTCGGCCGTCATGAAGCACCTCCTGGACGCTGTGCTGCGGACCCGATCCCACTGGACTCAGCGTACTGTCTGCCATCCGTCCGGCACGCTGCTCTCGCTCACGCCCCCTCCCTGGCTGCCGGCATCCGACAGTGAGCTCAGGTTGAGTGAGGAACCAGTGCCGGCCTGCGGAACGTCCTGCTCGTCAGCCGCGCCCGCATCGAGGGATCATACGGGGCGTCCACCTCGCTGCGCCGGACTCGGCCCGGCGCAGCGACTGATCGCCGGGGTTGTGGGGATCACGCCCGTGCGGGCCATGCCGGAGGAGGAGGCGCCCGGCGACGTCGTCGTGCTCTACCGGGCGCGCAGCGAGACCGACGCCGTGCTACTGAAGAGGTGCGCACCTGGTCGCGCTACGGGCGGGCGGCTGCACCTGCTCACCAGCAGAAGCAGCGAGGGCGGCACCCCGCCGCTCGGCCTGGGCAGCCTGCACCGGCTGGTCCCCGACATCACCGAACGCGACGTGTACGTCTGCGGCCCACCCGCCCGCCATGACCAGGGCCGTGCTCGTCGGCCTACGAGACCCTGCGGGTCCCTGCGCGACAGGTGCACGCCGAGACGTTCGGTCTGGCCTGAACCGGAAAGAGGCCCGGCGTCCAGACCCGCCACCGGCCGAGCAGTACCCGTCGCTCACGCAGAACGGCCCCGGACGAGGAGTCCGAGGCCGAGTAGGAGCCCTCCCTGGGGGATAAACCCCAGGTCAGAGCAGTAATGCGCTGTGCCCCCGGCAGGATTCGAACCTGCGACACCCGCTTTAGGAGAGCGGCTGGGCGATCTGCGGGCTGAGCTGCGGCTTCGCCGGCCGAGGAGCAAGCGGCTACTCGACCGCGGGGCACCGGTGTTGACCGTAGTTGACCCCTGCATCTGGCACGGTTGTGGCACGCGACCTCTCGGTCTCGAACCAGGGGTCGTTCAGTCCAGGAAGTAGGACCAGAAGGGGATCGTGGCGTACTGATGGTCTTCGGGTGTCGGCACAGGGCGACCGAACTCGTGGTGGAAGTAGTCGACCAGATCGGTGCCGTAGTAAATGATGTCCGTCTGGTGCATCGACAACACGGGCGTACCGGTGCGGTCTGGATCGGCTAGCAGGTACCGGTGCGAGTAGATCGGTACCATCACAGGGACCTTGGCCAAGTACATGCGAGCAACTTCCAAGGCATCCTGCACGTCCGCCGGCCGCGGTGCCCAGTCCGGGTGCCAGAAAACGTTGTGCTCCACGTCGAACAGCACACCGTCCACCGGCCACGCCAACCGCTCCGCCAGGTCCTCCGGCTCGCCGTCCCGCCAATCGGGCCAACTGCGGCTCCCCGTGGGTAGCCCTGCGCCCAGCAGCGTTCGGTGCTCCGGCGCGAAACGGAACCCCCAGCGCTCCTCGACGCGGTCGAGTTCTCGCTCGCTCATGCCTCGCTTCACCTTTACGCGGGCGGAGAGCATGGCAAGCAACGCCTGGGCGCCTTCTGAGGTCAGCGGGTTTCCGGTGCTGATCGGAGTCATGCGTGGAACGGTAGGCCACCTTGGGGACTGCGAGCCGGGGGATTCCGCCGAGACATCAGCTTGGGAAGCTGAGGCGACTCGTAGCGGTTCACCTGGCTGAGCTGCGGCGGGGCAGTGCCGGCGCTTGGCGGGCGGCCGGCTGGTTTCCCGGTGTTCCCGGTGAGTCCCCGCCTGTTCTGGCACGAGAGTGGCACGCCCCTGCGGTGGCGGTGAGGCAGCTGACTCTTGTCGCACCCGGGCGGCGGCTTTCGCTGCCCGGTCTGGTGTTCACTAGGTGCATGACAGGCAGTTCAGAGCAGCACCGCTTGAGAAGTGCGATCTCTGCCCTCAGCGATACTGTCCCCGGAGATCTTCGACGGTCTCCCCTCGGCTGGGCTGGCGTACGGGCGTGGGAAGCCGCTCACGGCATCGAGCTACCAGAGCCCTACCGTACGTTCGTCGCGGAGGTTTCCAACGGTTCGTCGGAGGGTGCATTTATGGCTCACCGATTCCTTCCGCTGGGAAGACTGCCTGAGAACTGGCAGAGCTGGAAGGCCGATTGTTGGCTCAGCCCCGAACCATTTGATGGAACGGCTGAACGCAAGTTCACCGAGCCGTTCCCGCTGGTGGAGGAGTGGCAGTGGGAGTACGACTACTACGACGACGATGAGCACTCACCTCTACTCCACGGCATCTATCAGAACGGCTCGGTCCTTCTGGGTGGCAACCGTGACTGCGAGTTCTGGGTGCTCGTGGTCACGGGGTCTCAGCGGGGCCGGGTCTGGTGGCTAGGGGACGGATGTGCGGCTCCGTACGCGGACGCGGGGGAGGAAAGCGAGCCTGAGGCCGACTTCGTGGCCTGGTTCCAGGAGTGGCAAGCCGACCGAGGTTGGTCGTCCGAGCGCGTCGACGGGTAGGTCTCATCGGATGGTTGCCCGAGCGGCCGAAGGGCCTGCCTTGACGGGCAAACCCTTGTACTTGGGCTTCTGATCCGTAGCTCTAGCCGGATCGGTCAGTGACGGCCATTCCGGCCGCTACGAGGCCCTGGAGGGACGGTATCGGACGGGGACGGTTGCTGGGGTTGCAGTACGGCGCTGCTGTACCGACATAGAGACCTTGCCAGCCGTCTGTCGGATGCAGGATCGTACGACCATGCCCGAGGCCACTGATGTTGAGACTGCGTGGACATGGCTGTTGGAGCGTCGGCCAAGGACCCGAGGCTCGTTCGACGACACGTTGTCGCCCATCGCGGCTGCCGCATACGCGGAGCCTGTGCTGCGCAACCTCTTCCCTTTTCCCACCCACGGCACGCTCAAGTTCATCCGTGATACTCCCCCGTGGCACGAGCCTCCGGTTGATGATCTGCCGTTCATCGTGCTGGGTGAGCCGCCCTATAGCGTCTACACGACCGGTTACACGACCTGCCTCGGAGAGGTCGCGACGGCTGAGGACGCCATCGGCCTGGTGGTGGCTCACCTGCCTCCGGATCTAGGCGACGATGCAGCAGGCCAACAATCTTGAAACCGTCGTGGCGCGAGTCACCGTGGGTTCAAATCCCATACCCACCGCAGAACGGCCCCTGACCAGGTCAAATGGTCAGAGGCCGTTGTGCTGCGCGGTGCCCGCTCGTCGCCGTGGCTCCCCGCTCGATCGGGCACGGGTGGGGCACGGACCTCTTCGTCCCGAAGCAACTCGGACGGGGGCTCTGCCTTGGGAGGGCGTGCCCTTCACCTGGGCTGATGGTCCGCAGCCGTCCGCGCTCGTCCGCCGTTGTTCGTCGGCGTTGTCACGCAGTTAGACACTCACCCAGCAGGCGCTATGAGAGCTTCAGTCGCCCGCGAACCACAGGTAACTGCCTGGAGTGGCTGCGCACTCACCCAGCATCCTCGCGAGGTCGTCCAATGCGGCGAGCTGACGCTCGTCACTGCATCTCTGCTTCAGATCGCCAATCTCACGGACGGCGGCTGCGGCCTCCTGCTCGTTCATCAACGTGTCCCCGTACAGATCGACGGCAGTTAGCCTCCCGGGTACGCCGAGGAGCTGAAGCGAGCCGAGCGCATCGGCCAGAGCGTCGCCATGCCCGTAGGAACTCTGCAAGAGCGTCGCGCGCCAGTTCTTGCGCGCCGGCCGTGATGAGTGCAGCTCCAGATCAATCCCCATGCCTCATGATGCACACGCTGTGCTGTTGGACAGCTGTTCGTGACCTGCGCGGCCACACGTGGTCAAGGCCCTTCGCACACAGGTGTCTTCTTGCCCTGGGTCTTGCCGGGAATCTTGATGATCTGCGTTTTTGCTGGTCAGGGGCGGTGGGCTCGGGCGCCTGGTGGTCGTCGTCGGTCGTCATTGGCCACTGTCGAGCATCCTTGGACGGCCCAGAGACGGCCCAGCTTTGCCGCACTCGGCGACGGCGGACACCCTTGCTGTGCCCCGTTGAACCTCAGCCGACGACAGTCAGCCACGGCGGCGGGTGCGCCGACCGATCAGGTGCGCGTATGTCTCGCTGCACCCTCGGTGTTCTCAGCCACGCTACCCGTACGGCTGTCCTTGAGGGGCATGATGAGCATCAGGGATCATGAGGGCATGAGCCCTGGGTTAAGTCGTGCAGTTGGCATCGTGACCATGGTGGTCGGCATCGCCGTTGCGTCATGGGTGGTATTCGGTCCCCCCGGAGACTGGGAGGGCGACATGCGGTGGGTACGTCACGGTCTTGCGTTGGGAACGCTGGGAGCGATCAGCTTCGGCGCGAGACTGATGTTCCCTGGGACAAGCGAGGACGAGTCCGGCACGGTGTAGCCGAAGGGGCCTCACCATCAGAACTGATGGTGAGGCCCCTTCGAGACCGTGCCCCCGGCAGGATTCGAACCTGCGACACCCGCTTTAGGAGAGCGGTGCTCTATCCCCTGAGCTACGAAGGCGGGGCTTGATCATGAGACGGTCCTGGGCGGATGTCTCCGTCGAGCCCTGAGCGTCCGGAGCCGACGGCTGCGGTGTGTGCCGCAGTGCCTGCCAGGGCGCTCGATCCACAGGGTACCGGATCAGTGCTGCGGCGGGTGCTGGTGCGGGTAGGTCGGACAGTACGGCCGTGGGGCGTGGGCGGAGCACCGGCCGGTGCCGCCCTCTCGCCTGCCACGAAGGCGCCCTTCGCACCGACAGCCGTACGGAGGTCCCGTCAGCCCTCGCCGAGCAGCACCCGGAGCGCCATCAGGGCCAGGAAACCGGTCACCGACAGGACCGGAAGCCCGAGGAGTGCGGAGACCACCCCCACCGGGTGCGTCCCCTGGGCGCTCCTGCCGCCCCGGACTTCGGAACCGTCCGCTGCGTCCCCGTCATGAGGCTCCTCCGCCGATGGGCAACCGACATACGAAGCACTTCAGTTGGCGCCGGTCCGCGGGGGGCCGGCCCGGTGGTCGTCACCGGTCGTGTCGTGTCGTGCCTTCCTGTCGTCGTGGGCCCGGGACGAGGCGCCGATGCCGGGGATCAGTTCCGTGACGTACGGGTCACCCGTATCCGGTACTCCTCACCCCCCGCCGCCGTCACCGCCACCCGGATGCCCGCCCGGCGGTCCACGAAGCTCTCGCCCGGGACGAAGGTGGCGTCCGAGAGCTCCGCGTGGACGTTGGGGGAGCGGGTGCAGCCTCCGCTGTCGCGGCGGGAGTCGTAGACGGTGATCGGGCCCATGCCGGTGTCCACGTTGGCGTCGACGCGGTAGACGAGGACGCCGGGACGGCAGACCGCCTCGTCGTTGCCGGCGCGGGTGCGCAGTTCGACGGCGTAGCCGGAGTGGCCGTTCAGGGGGACGAAGACGAGTTTCGGGCCGCCCGCCCGTGCCAGGGGGGTGAGGGCGTACTCCCGCGTGCCCGGGCTCGCCGCGCAGCCGACCTGGGACGCGTCCAGCCAGCCCAGCTTCCACTTGTGCCAGGCGAGGAAGTCGTTGTTGGCGCCCCAGTCCTCGCTCATGATGTCCCAGTGGCCGACCGCGCCGCCGCCCTCGGCGGTGTACAGGTCGGGCAGGCCGAAGACATGGCCGTTCTCGTGCGGCAGCACGCGGTAGCCGGTGCGGTCGTAGGAGCCGGAGCCGTCGTCCTGGCGGGAGTAGACGAAGGACGCGTTGGAGACGGGGACGCCGTCCGCGCTCGGGGCCTCCTTGTTGCCGGCGAAGGTGACGGACAGGACCGTGTCGAGGGCAGCAGGACCCACGTTGGGGGTCACCAGTACGTTCAGCAGATCGTACGACTGGAAGTCCACCTCGGTATCGGCCTCGGCCACGATGTCGCGGACCAGGTCGCGGTAGCCGGGGTCGAAGGGGGCGCCGCGCTCTATGCCGTACGCGCGGAACGGCTTGGGCATCCGGAGCCAGTCGGGGACGGGGAGTTCGGGGCGGTAGTCGAGGCGGCCGTAGGAGCTGGTGGCGAACCACTCGCGGGTCTCGGGGAAGAACTCGCGGTAGCGGTCGAGGGCGTCGCCCTCGCCGGGCGCGTCGGAGAAGTCGATCATCAGGGTGAGGGCGCGGACCGTGCCGGTGGAGCGGGTGTAGCCGGGGGCCGTGGGGATGCCCTCGGACATCTGGGTCTCCCGGTCCGCGGTGATCATGCAGGGGCCGTGGGCGGAGGTGCGGGACAGTGCGGCGGGTCCGGCGCCGGCGGTGGAGGCGTCGGAGGAGAGCCGGCCGTTGCCGGCCGAGGTGCTGACCGCGAGGGTCAGGGCGGTCACCGATGCCAGGGCGGCCAGCCGGCGCGGGGATATCCGGCGTCGGCTCGGCTGCGGCTGCATGCGGGGACCTCCGCTCCACACGGCAGCCGCCGGTCTCCGACTGCACCCTTCCGCTCACCCTGCGTCGCCGGGCGGGCGGGCGCCCGCCGGGAGGTCCGATCGTGGCTCCGCACGGACCGGCAGGTGTGACGCGGATCACGGGAGGAAGGTTCGGGGACGGGAAATAACCGGGGATCGTTTCCCCGTTTGGAACGGTGCCCAGGTGAAACGGGGACTTCCTCCCCGGATCGCGGACATGACACAAGGATCACGCCACCACGACCAGGAGTGCACCGTGCAGACCGCCACCCCCGTAGCGCGCAAGGCGCCCCGGCCCCGTGCCGACGCCCTGCGCAACCGGGAGCGGATCGTCACCGCCGCCCGGGAGATGTTCGTCGAGTTCGGCCCCGACGTGCCGCTTGACGAGGTCGCCCGCCGGGCCGGCGTCGGCAACGCCACGGTGTACCGCAACTTCCCCGACCGCGACGCGCTGGTGCGCGAGGTCGTCTGCTCCGTGATGGACCGTACGGTGCGGGCGGCCGAGCAGGCGCTCAGCGAGACCGGGGACGCCTTCGAGGCGTTGGAGCGCTTCGCGCACACGGCTGCCGACGAGCGGATCAGCGCGCTGTGCCCGATGGTCTCCAGCACCTTCGACCAGTACCACCCCGACCTGGAGGACGCACGCCGGCGCGCCGAGAGCCTCGTCGCGCAGCTGATGGACCGCGCCAAGGCGGCCGGTCAGCTCCGTACCGACGTGGAGTACGGCGATCTGATGGTGGGCGTCGCCCAGCTGAGCCGGCCCCCGGCCGGTACCGGCTGCGACAGCGCCGACCGTTTCGTCCACCGCCATCTGCAGCTGTTCCTGGACGGGATGCGGGCCCCGGCCCCGGCCTTCCTGCCGGGTTCGGCCGTGACCGTGGAGGACCTGCGCCGCTGAGCGACCCCCTGACACCACATACGCCGCCCGCCTGACCACGGGCATCACTTCCGACGGCCGTCCACGGGGGACGGGTCGTTGCTCGAGCACACCCGATTTTCGTTACACGTTCTTGCTTTCCCTCACAAGTACCGAAGTGGGTATCCCCATGGCTGAAACAGCCTCGACGGCCGGAAAGACCCTGAGAGCCCCGGGCGGGCCGGACGCCAACCGCTGGAAGGCGCTCGTCTTCATCGCGCTCGCCCAGCTGATGGTCGTCCTGGACGCCACCATCGTGAACATCGCCCTGCCCTCCGCCCAGCAGGACCTGGGCATCTCCGACGGCAACCGCCAGTGGGTGGTCACCGCCTATGCCCTCGCCTTCGGCGGGCTGCTGCTGTTCGGCGGCCGGATAGCCGACCTGTGGGGGCGCAAGCGGGCCTTCGTGCTCGGTCTGGCCGGGTTCGCCGCGGCCTCCGCGCTCGGCGGCGCGGCCACCAACGAGGCCATGATGTTCGGCGCCCGCGCCCTGCAGGGCGTCTTCGGCGCGTTGCTCGCGCCCGCCGCCCTGTCCCTGCTCGCGGTGATGTTCACCGACGGCAAGGAGCGCGCCAAGGCGTTCGGCATCTACGGCGCGATCGCCGGCGGCGGCGGCGCCGTGGGCCTGATCCTCGGCGGTTTCCTCACCGAGTACCTGGACTGGCGCTGGACGTTCTACGTGAACATCCCGTTCGCCGTGGTCGCCGCGGCCGGCGCGTACTTCGTCATCCGTGAGCCCGAGGGCGCCCGCAACCGCTCGTCGCTCGACGTCCCCGGCGTGGTGCTGTCCACCGTGGGTCTGGTCGCGCTGGTCTACGGATTCACCCGCGCGGAGTCCGAGGGCTGGAGCGACTCGCTGACGATCGGCATGTTCGTCGCCTCCGCCGTGCTGCTCGCCGCCTTCGTGGCCGTCGAGGCCAGGGTCAAGGCGCCGCTGCTGCCGCTGCGCGTGGTCACCGAACGCAACCGCGGCGGGGTCTACCTCTCGCTGGGCCTGGCGGTCATCGCGATGTTCGGCCTGTTCCTCTTCCTCACCTACTACCTGCAGGTCGTGAAGGGCTACTCGCCGGTCAGGACCGGTTTCGCCTTCATGCCGATGATCGCGGGCATGATCACGGGCTCCACCCAGATCGGCACCCGGCTGATGACCCGGGTCGCGCCCCGGCTGCTGATGGGCCCCGGCTTCCTGGTCGCCGCGCTCGGCATGCTCTTCCTGACCCGGCTGGAGATCGACACCTCGTACGCGGGCGTCCTGCTGCCCGGCATGCTGCTGCTCGGCCTCGGCATGGGCACGGCGTTCATGCCGGCCATGTCACTGGCCACGCTGGGCGTCGAGCCGCGTGACTCCGGTGTCGCCTCCGCGATGGTCAACACCTCGCAGCAGGTGGGCGGCGCCATCGGCACGGCCCTGCTGAACACGATCGCGGCCTCGGCCACCACGTCCTACGTCGCCGACCACATCGGCGGCGCCACGAGCCGGTCCGAGCAGCAGTTGGTCCAGCTCCAGGGGCAGGTGCAGGGCTACACCAGCGCGATCTGGCTCGCGGTCGGGATCCTGGTGGCGGCCGCGGCCGTCGCCCTGACCCTGATCAACGCCGGCCGGCCGGGCGGCACCGCGGTCGCCGGGTCCGCCGACGAGACCGTCGGGGACGAAGCGGCCGTGCCGGTGGTCATGCACTGACGGTCCGCTCGTCCCTCACCCGCCCGTACGGAGGAGGAGGGGGCGCCTCCTCCTCCGTACGGCTTCCCGGACCTGTCCCGGCTCCCACCCGTCAGCGGAGCCAGGGCAGGTCCGCGCCCGCTCCGCTCGGCTGAAGTCCCTCGGCGACGATCCGCATGATCTCGCCGAGGGACTTCTGCTGTTCCGGGGTGAGCCGGTCGAAGACCGCCTGGCGCACGGCGTTCACATGGCCGGGCGCGTGTTGGTCCAGCACCTCCTGGCCCTCGTCCGTCAGTACGGCGAACTGGCCGCGTTTGTCGGAGGGGCAGTCCTCGCGGCGTACCCAGCCGCTCTTCTCCAGGCGCGCGATCGCGTGCGAGAGACGGGAGCGGGTGATCTTCGCGGACATCGCCAGTTCCGTCATCCGCAGCCGGCGGTGCGGGGACTCGGCGAGCTTGACCAGTAGGCCGTAGTAGATGTGCGGCATTCCCGCGTCGCGCTGGAGCTGGCGGTCGAGGTGGTCCTCCAGGAGGGTGGCGGCCTCGATGTACGAGCGCCAGACGCACTGTTCCTCGTCGGTGAGCCAGCGGGGTCCGCCGACGGGTGCCGATGATGCTGCGGGTGCCGTGTTCATGTACTCCACTGTACGACTGGCATTCTTGAAGGTTAAACAAAAACGACGTACAGTCGGTGGTGCAATTTGAGAGTTCAAGTAACTTTGGGAGTTCTCGGAAGTTCTCGGGAGTCCGCCGAAGGGAGTCGCCGTCATGACCGCCGCCACTCAGGAGCGCATGCCCGCGCTCTACCTCAGTCACGGCGCCCCGCCCCTGGCCGACGACCCCGTCTGGCCCGGCGAACTGGCCGCCTGGTCGGCCGGCCTGCCCCGCCCCAAGGCGATCCTGGTCGTCTCCGCCCACTGGGAGGAGGCCCCGCTCGCTCTCGGCGCCACCGAGACCGTCCCCCTGGTCTACGACTTCTGGGGCTTCCCCGAGCACTACTACCGGGTCGCCTACGGCGCCCCCGGCGCCCCCGCGCTCGCCGACTCGGTGCGCAAGCTGCTGCGCGGCCCCGGCACGCCCGTCCAGGACGTCCCCGACCGGGGCCTGGACCACGGCGCCTACGTCCCGCTGGTCGAGATGTACCCCGGGGCCGACATCCCGGTGCTCCAGGTCTCCATGCCGACGCTGGATCCGGTGGAACTGATGGAGATCGGGCGCCGGCTCGCGCCGCTGCGCGACGAGGGCGTGCTGATCATCGGCTCCGGGTTCTTCACCCACAACCTGGCCGCGCTGCGGCAGGGCGGCATCCCCGCCTGGTCGACGGAGTTCGACGCCTGGGGGCGGGAGGCCCTGGAGGCGCGGGACGTGGACGCGCTGCTGGACTTCACCCGCAAGTCGCCGTCGGGCCTGCTCGCCCACCCGCGCACCGAGCACTTCGCCCCGCTCTTCGTGGCCATGGGTGCCGCGGACGCCACGGGGGAGCTCGGGGGGCAGAAGTCCGTGATCGACGGGTTCTGGCTGGGGCTGGCCAAGCGGTCGGTGCAGTTCGGCTGAGGACGGCGAGGGCGAGGAGGGTGTGCAGCTCCTTCCCGTACCAGGCCACGCCCCACCAGTGGCCGGACGTGCGGCCCACCTTCGAGTACGTGCCGACGTGCCGGCAGTCGGACGCCCGTGCGGCCGCGCCGAGGCGTCGTTCGACTGGGCGACGCCGGTGTGGGTGCGGTGGACGTCCTCGTCCGCCAGGGCCTCGAAGAGGGTCCGTGGAGGAGCGTGCCGATGCCGCGCCGGCCGGCGCCGGAGGCGGGGTGGGCCGCCGTCTCCGCCGAGGTCGCGCAGGCGGGCTCAAGGCGCGGAAGGGACTGGAGGTGGTGTACTCCGGGATCCCCGCGCCGGTGACCGCGGCAACCGTCAGGCGCTGCGGGCCGTCTACAGGGTGAGGGAGCGGTCGGGGGCGGCGCTCCTCCGGAGCGAAGGGCGCCGCGCCGAAGGTGACCGACGTCTCACGTACGGAGGGGTCGTACGGGCCGGTGGGAGCCGCCAGGTCCCCTCGGTGTCCGGTCTGACCTGGGCCTCTCCGTGTTCCGGCGGCGTCATGCCTCCTCGCGTGGCCGGACAGGGTACTGCATGATCAGAAAAATCGGTGGGCGGGTTGGGAATTCTGTCCGGATTCCAGTCGTTGTTTCCATCAGATGCAGGGCACTCGACCAGAGTCCGGAGGGACCTGGGAGACGTGTCGAGCGTCCACAGGACCACCCGCTGACCTCATCATCGCAAGGGAGCACGCATGGCAACCCGCGCCGTCGCCCGTCGTCAGTCCGCCACCGGCGAGACGGCCGACTCGGCACGCAATGTCCGCGCCCATGGCGGCGAGATCGCCGACCGCGACCTGGTCGGCATGTACCTGGACGAGATCGCGCGCACGCCGCTGCTCGACGCAGCCAAGGAAGTCGAGCTGTCCCAGATCATCGAAGCGGGTGTGTTCGCGCAGCAGATCCTCGACGGCATCGAGGAGAACAAGGCCGGAGCCACCCCCGAGGAGCTCCGGGCCCTGGTCGACGCGAGCGAGCGGGCGAAGGACGTCTTCATCCGTTCCAACCTCCGCCTGGTCGTCGCCGTGGCCCGTCGTTATCCGCGCAGCGGCCTGCCGCTGCTCGACCTGATCCAGGAGGGCAACGCCGGCCTGGTCCGCGCGGTCGAGAAGTTCGACTACCGCAAGGGCTTCAAGTTCTCGACGTACGCGACCTGGTGGATCCGACAGGCCATCACCCGGTCGATAGCCGACCAGTCGCGCACCATCCGCCTGCCCGTCCACCTGGTGGAGGAGCTGGGCCGGATACGGCGCGTGCAGCGGGAGTTCAACCGCGAGCACGGCCGTGACCCGGAGCCCGCGGAGATCGCCGCCGAGCTGGGCTCCACCCCGGAGCGCGTCGTCGACGTGCTCGACTGGGCCCGTGACCCGGTCTCGCTGAACATGTCGGTGGACGACGAGGGCGAGACACAGTTCGGTGACCTGCTGGAGGACACCTCGGCGGTGTCGCCGGAGCAGTCGGTGCTGACGCTGCTGCGCAGCGAGGAGCTGGACGACCTGATCGGCCGCCTGGACCAGCGCACGGCCTCCATCATCAAGATGCGGTACGGCATCGAGGACGGCCGCGAGCGCACCCTGACCGAGGTCGGCAGGGAGCACGGCCTGACCCGCGAGCGCATCCGCCAGATCGAGAAGCACGCACTGCTCGAGCTGAAGAAGCTGGCCCGCGACACCGGCTTCGACGCGGCGGCGTGAGGATCCGGACGGAGTGGGAGCGTGAGGATCCGGGCTGCGCGGTGGTGTGACGGTCGGACCGCCGGCGGTGCGACCGCCGGGTCCGACACGCTGACGTCGATACCGTCGCCCGGAGACAGGGGGAGCGATGGGGACCGTGTCAGGTCCCGGCCGCGCACGCCGGGTGGCGAAGGACCGCGCAAAACATGGCCGTTCCCCGTCGCTTCAACCCGCCGCACCCCGGGAACAAGAACTCCAGGCCAGGAGTTCGGACTTCGGGTCTCCTGAGATCCTCGACCCACCGAGCCACGTCCCGACGCACACCCCCCCGGCGCCGGGACTTCCCAAGCCGGGTTCGGCGCCCTCCCCCCCCGGGCGCCGGGCCCGGCTCTCTCGTGCGGGCGAGCGGCCGCTCGAGCGGGTCACCCCGGACCTGAACCCCGGGGTGGCCCGCCAGATGGCAGATTGTGTCACATGGGCATAGCCTGCCGGGCGTGAGCAGCACCACCCCGACCTCGCCCCCTCCGCCTCCCACGGTCTCGCTGACCGAACGGCGCAAGGCCGAGACCCGTATGGAGATCGCCCGCGCGGCGGCCGGTCTCTTCGTCCGACAGGGCCTGCGGGCCACCCGTGCCGAGGACATCGCCCGGGCGGCCGGTATCGCCCCGCGTACCTTCTACCGGTACTTCGCCAGCAAGGAAGAGGCCATCGGCCCGCTCTACGCCACCGGCGCCCAGCGCTGGGTGGCGGCGGTGCGCGCCGCGCCCGCCGAGGTGCCCCTGCCGCGGGTCCTGGAGGACGCCGTGCGTCACACGCTCACCCCTGGCCTCGGGGTGTCGGCGGCCTCCTGGGACTGGGTGCGCACCCTGATCCGGCTGGCCGAGGCGAACCCCGCCCTGCGCCGGGTGTGGGCGGAGGCGTGCCGGGCGTCGGAGCGGATCCTGGCGGAGGCGCTGGCGGAGCGGCTGACGGCCGCTCACGTCCCGTACGACGCCGGCAACGTTGCCGACCGCACCCGGCTGTGCTTCACCGCCGCCGTCGCGAGCGCGGCCGTGCGCACGGCCATGGAGAGCTGGGCAGCGGGCGACGGCCCCGCCGAGGGGCCCCGGGGCCCGGCCGAACTGGCGGTCGCCAACCTGGCGGCGCTACGGGGCTTCGCGTGGGGGACGTGACACCGGCGTGCGGTTTCTCCCGGCAGGCCTGATGTCGGCGTGCGGTTTCTCCTGGCAGGTCCTGACGCCGAAGCGCGGTCGTTCCCGGCGAGCTTGACGTCGGCGTGCGGTTTCTCCCGGCAGGCCTGATGTCGGCGTGCGGTTTCTCCTGGCAGGTCCTGACGCCGAAGCGCGGTCGTTCCCGGCGAGCTTGACGTCGGCGTGCGGTTTTTCCTGCGGGTCCGGCGGCGACGCGCGGTCGTTCCCGGTGGGCCCGGCGGTGACGCGCGGGTCCTTCTCGGGAGGGCCGACGCCGGAGGGTGAGCCTTTCCCTATGGCTCGACGCCAGGTCACGGCTCTTCCGGGAAGTCCGGGCCAGGTCACGGTTGCTTCCGAAGGGCACGACGCCGTGTCACGCCGCGTCGCCCGCCGCCCGGCTCATCCGTGCACCCAACTCCCTTACCACCTGGACCAGCTCCGGGGGCTCCTGCACCGTGAACTCGTACCCCAGCGTCGCCAGCCGTACCGCCGTCCATTCCTTGGCGCCGCTCATCGTGGCGCGCAGCCGGCAGCTGTTCTCGTCCAGCGGCTCGGGCGGGCCCAGCCATCCCGGGAGGCGGGCCGCCACGCTCCCGGCCGGTGCGGCGAAGGTGACGACCATCTCGTACGACTCCTGCACGCGGTACATGGACCGGCGCAGGAACTCCGCCGCGCTCCCGGTGGGCAGTTCGCGCGGGGTGAACCGCACCCCGGTCGCGAAGGGGTCGCTCACCCGGTCGACGCGGAACGTCCGCCAGTCCGCGCGGTCGAGGTCGTACGCCACGAGGTACCAGCGCTGCCCGGTCGACACCAGCCGGTACGGCTCGGTCACCCGCCGCGACTCGGTGCCGTCGGCGGCCCGGTAGGCGAACCGCAGCCGCTCGTGCCCGGCCACCGTGGAGGCCATGACGGTGAGCGTCTCCGGCGCGATCGTCGCACCGTCGCCGCTGGTCAGTGGGGTGGTCGCGGCCTGGAGCGTGCTGACGCGGTGGCGCAGCCTGCCGGGCAGCACCTGCTCCAGTTTGGCCAGCGCCCGTACGGAAGCCTCGTCCACGCCCTCCAGCGCGTGCCCGGCGCCGGCCCGCAGTCCGACCGCGATGGCCACCGCCTCCTCGTCGTCGAGCACCAGCGGCGGCATCGCCTTGCCGGCGACGAGCCGGTAGCCGCCGTCCGCGCCGAGGGTCGCCTGTACGGGATAGCCGAGCTCGCGCAGCCGGTCGATGTCCCGCCGGACCGTGCGCCGGGAGACCCCGAGCCGGTCGGCCAGCTCGCCGCCGGGCCATTCGCGGGGCGTCTGGAGGAGGGAGAGGAGTTGGAGGAGCCGGGCCGGGGTGTCCGTCGTCATGAAACGAGGATGCCGTGCAACTAGGACACGATCCGACCTAATGGGGGAATAGCTTCCGGGACATGAACTCCACCGACACTCCGCAGGCACCGCGGCCCGTCGCGGGTGACCGTCGCCGCTGGTACGCGCTGGCGATCGTGATGACCGCTGCCTTCATGGACCTCGTCGACGTCACGATCGTCAACATCGCGATCCCGTCGATCCAGCGCGACGAGGGCGCGACCTTCAGCCAGATCCAGTGGATCACCGCCGGCTACGCGCTGGCCTTCGCCGCCGGGCTGGTCACCGGCGGCCGGCTCGGCGACATCCACGGCCGCAAGCGGATCTTCCTCCTCGGCATCGGCGGCTTCACCCTCGCCTCCGCGCTGTGCGGCTTCGCCGTGAACCCGGAGATGCTGGTCGTCTCCCGCATCCTGCAGGGCGCCACGGCGGCGCTGATGGTGCCGCAGGTCCTGTCGATCGTGCACGCGACCTTCCCGCCGCACGAGCGGGGCAAGGTGTTCGGGCTGTTCGGCGCGATCGTCGGCCTGGGCGCGGTGTCCGGGCCGCTGCTCGGCGCGCTGCTGACCGAGTGGAACCTGTTCGGCCTGGAATGGCGGCCGATCTTCCTGATCAACCTGCCGGTCGGCGTCGCGGGCCTGATCCTCGGCAGCCGTTTCATCACCGAGTCGAAGGCGCCGCGCGCCCTGAGACTGGACCTGGTGGGCGTCGCGCTGGTCACGCTGGGTCTGCTGATGCTGCTCTACCCGCTGATCCGTGGCCGTGAGCTGGGCTGGCCACTGTGGGGGCACGTGTCGATGGCCGGCGCGCTGGTGGTCTTCGGGGCGCTGGTGGCGTACGAGCGGCGCAAGGGGGCGCGGGACGGTTCCCCGCTGATCGAGCTGTCGCTGTTCCGGGTGAAGAGCTTCGCCGCGGGCATCGCGGTGCAGACGGTGTTCGGGGTCGGCCTCGGCATCTTCTTCCTGGTCTGGACGCTGTACATGCAGATCGGCCTGGGCTGGAGCGCGCTGCGGGCCGGGCTGACCGGGGTGCCGTTCTCCGTCGCGGTCTCCGCGGCGGCCGGGACGTCGGTGCAGCTGCTGGTACCGCGCTACGGGCGCAAGGTGCTCCAGGCGGGCGCGCTGGTGATGGCGGCGGGCGTCCTGCTCTACATCTGGGAGTCCGAGCGCTACGGCATGGACATCACCTCCTGGCAGATGGCGCTCCCGCTGACGGTCATGGGAGTCGGCATGGGGCTGATCGTGGCCCCGCTGACGGACGCGGTGCTGTCCGAGGTGCCGCGCGAGCACGCCGGGTCGGCGTCGGGCCTGATCAACACCGTGCAGCAGATGGGGAACGCGCTGGGGCTCGGCCTGGTGTCGGTGGTGTTCTTCGGGGTGATCGACGAACACCTCGCCCCGGCCGAGGTGGGCCCGGCCTTCGCGGACGGCTTCCAGCACGCGCTGGGCTGGGTGGCCGCGGTGCTGGGCGTGATCCTCCTGCTGATGTTCGCCCTGCCCGAGCGCCCCGCCCAGCACGTGGAGGGGGCGGCGGAGGCCCCGGAGACGGTGGAAAAGGAGCTGGAACCGGTGTCCTGAGCGGACGCGGGCGGCGGACGGGAGGGGCCCGGCACACAGGGGGTGCCGGGCCCCTCCGGTATCCCCTGGCACAGAGAACGGACACAAGCGGAAGTCTGTTCATGTCCGATCCCCTCCTTCGCCCGTTTACTTTCCGGACATCTCGACGTACTCTCCGAGTGAAACCACACGTTCGGGCATGAAGGGGCAGGGGGTGGCGGACATGTACGCACCGGAACGCCAGCAGGAGATCCTCCGGCTCGCCCGCGACAGCGGCCGGGTGGACGTGGTCTCGCTGGCCGAGGCGTTCGAGGTGACCGCCGAGACCATCCGCCGGGACCTGAAGGCGCTGGACCGCGCCGGCCTGGTGCGCAGGGTGCACGGCGGCGCCATCCCGGCCGGACGCCTCGACTTCGAGCCGGACCTCGCCGAGCGGGAGACCACCGCGGCCGACGAGAAGGACCGCATCGCCAGGGCCGCCCTCGCGGAACTCCCGGTCGACGGGACGCTGATCGTCGACGCCGGCTCGACGGTCGCGCGGTTCGCCGGAGCCCTGCCGGCGGAGGTCTCCCTCACCGTCGTCACCCACAGCCTGCCCATCGCGGCCCGTCTCGCCGACCACCCCGGCATCCAGCTCCACCTCGTCGGAGGGCGCGTACGGCACCGTACGCGCGCCGCCGTGGATGCCTGGGCGCTGCGCGCGTACGCCGAGATCCGTGCGGACGTCCTGTTCGTGGCCGCCAACGGCTTCTCCGCCGAACACGGGCTGACCACGCCCGACCTCGCCGAGGCCGCCGTGAAGCGCGCGGCCGTGGCCGCCGCCCGCCGCGTGGTGCTGCTCGCCGACTCCTCCAAGCACGGCCAGGAACACTTCGCCCGCTTCGGCGACCTGGGCGACGTGGACCTGCTGATCACCGACACCGGGCTCGACCCGCAGGACGCCGCCGCGATCGAGCGCGGCGGCACGGAAGTGGTACGCGCATGATCCTCACCGTCACCCCCAATCCGTCGCTGGACCGCACCTACGAGGTCCCCTCGCTGGACCGCGGCGAGGTCGTCCGGGCCACCGGCGAACGCGTCGACCCCGGCGGCAAGGGGGTCAACGTCTCGCGCGCCGTCACCGCGGCCGGCCGGCGCACGATCGCCGTGCTGCCCCTGGGCGGCGCGCCGGGCGCACTGGTCGCCGACCTGCTCGACGCGCAGGGCATCGAGGTCGCTCCGGTCCCGGTCGCCGGCGCCACCCGCTCCAACATCGCGCTCGCCGAGGCGGACGGCGTGCTCACGAAGATCAACGCGCCGGGCCCGGAACTGACGCCGGCCGAACAGGAACTGCTGCTGGACACCGTGCGCCGGCAGTCCCCGGGCGCCGACTGGATCGCCTGCTGTGGCAGCCTGCCGCGCGGACTCGCCCCCTCCTGGTACGCCGAACTGGTCGTCCGGGTGCACGCCGTCGGCGTACGCATCGCGCTGGACACCTCCGGGCCCGCACTGCTCGCGGCCCTGCGCGAGCGGCCCGACGTGGTGAAGCCGAACGCGCAGGAGCTGGCGGAGGCCGTGGGGCGGCCCCTGGTCACCGTGGGCGACGCTCTGAAGGCGGCGGAGGAGCTGCGGGGGATGGGCGCCCGGGCCGTCCTCGCGAGCCTCGGCGCCGACGGGCAGCTGCTCGTGGACGACGACGGCGCCTGGTTCGGCACCGCGGCGGTGGACGTCGTCCGCAGCAACGTGGGCGCCGGCGACTCCTCGCTCGCCGGGTTCCTCGTCGCCGGCGGACGCGGCCCCGAGGCGCTCGCCTCCGCGGTGGCCCACGGCGCGGCAGCCGTCCGGCTCCCCGGCAGCGTGATGCCGACCCCGGCCGACCTGGACCCGGCCGCGGTGACCGTCACGGCCGAGGTGCCCGCCGACCGCGCGCTGCGTGAGCCGGCGCCATGAACCACCCCTCCTCACCCCCGTCCCCCCTTCCGCCCACCCCGCTGCACGGGCGATACGCGTGCGAAGGAGCCCGCGATGAGTGACATGATCACCGCGGAACTGGTCGATCTCGACCTGTCCGCCGACACCAAGGAGGCGGCGGCGCGCGCCCTCGCCGAGCGCATGGTGGCCCTGGGCCGGGTGACCGACCTGGACGGCTTCCTCGCCGACGTCGCCGCCCGCGAGGCGCAGATGCCGACCGGCCTCGACGGCGGCATCGGCATCCCGCACTGCCGAAGCGAGCACGTCACCGAGCCCACGCTGGCCTTCGGGCGCAGCACCGCCGGGATCGACTTCGGCGCGGCGGACGGACCCGCCGACCTGATCTTCCTGATCGCGGCCCCGGCCGGCGCCGACGACGCCCATCTGACGATCCTGTCGTCGCTGGCCCGGCAGCTGATGAACGCCGAGTTCACCGATGTCCTGCGGTCGGTGGGCGACGCGGGGGCGGCCGCGGCGCTCATCCGGGGCGAGGAAGCCGGACCCGAGGACTCCGTGGCGGCGCCGGCGGCGGCCTCCGCCGGCGCCGCCACGGGCACCGCCACCCCCGAGGAGGGCGGTTCGTTCCGGATCGTCGCCGTCACCTCCTGCCCCACCGGCATCGCCCACACCTACATGGCCGCCGAGTCGCTGGAGAACGCCGGCCGGGAAGCCGGTGTCGAGATCACCGTCGAGACCCAGGGCTCGGCCGGCTTCGCCCGGCTCGACCCGGCCGTGATCGCGGCGGCGGACGGGGTGATCTTCGCCCACGACGTCCCCGTACGGGAGAAGGAACGCTTCGCGGGCAAGCCGACCGTCGACACCGGCGTCAAGGCGGCCATCAACCGCCCCGCCGACCTGATCACCGAGGTCCGCGGCAAGGCCGGACGCGGCGAGGTCACCGCGGCGGCCGCGTCCGGCGGTACACCCGTCGAGCGGGCCGGTGACAGCGGCGAGGGCTACGGCACCAAGCTGCGCACATGGCTGATGTCCGGCGTCAGCTACATGGTGCCGTTCGTCGCGGCGGGCGGTCTGCTCATCGCCCTCGGCTTCGCGATCGGCGGCTACGAGATCAACGAGGCGCCGTCGGTGATGGACCACTTCGTGTGGACCCAGGCCGCCAGCTGGGGCGCGCTGCTCTTCCAGGTCGGCGGCGTCGCCTTCGGCTTCCTCGTCCCCGTGCTGGCCGGCTACATCGCCTACGGCATGGCCGACCGGCCCGGCCTGGTGCCCGGCTTCGTCGGCGGCGCGATCTCGCTCACCGTCAGTGCCGGATTCCTCGGCGGTCTCGCGGCCGGTCTGATCGCCGGCGGTGTGGTGATCGCGATCCAGAAGGTGCGCATCCCGGCGGCGCTGCGCGGCATCATGCCGGTGGTGGTGATTCCGCTGATCTCCACGGCGGTCGTCGGCTTCCTGATGTTCGTCGTCATCGGCAAGCCCATCGCCGAGGCGCAGCAGGCCATGACCGACTGGCTGAACGGCCTCACCGGCGCCAACGCCGTCCTGCTCGGCGCCCTCCTCGGCCTGATGATGACGTTCGATCTGGGTGGTCCGGTCAACAAGGTCGCCTACACCTTCGCCACCGCCGGGATCGCCGTCGCGAGCCCCAGCGACTCCGCAATGAAGATCATGGCCGCGGTGATGGCCGCCGGCATGGTGCCGCCGCTGGCGATGGCGCTGGCCACCACGGTCCGCGGCAAGCTCTTCAACCGCACCGAACGCGAGAACGGCAAGGCCGCCTGGGTCCTGGGCGCCTCCTTCATCTCCGAGGGCGCGATCCCGTTCGCCGCCGCCGACCCGCTGCGGGTGATCCCCGCCTCCATGGCGGGCGGCGCGGTCACCGGCGCCCTGTCGATGTCCTTCGGCGCCACCCTGCGCGCCCCGCACGGCGGCATCTTCGTGGTCCCGCTGATCGGCAACCCGCTCCTCTACCTGGTCGCCATCGCCGCGGGCGTCTGCGTCACGACGGCCCTGGTGACCGTCCTCAAGGGCCTGCGCAGGCCGGCCCCGGTCACCACGGGCGCGGGCGAGGGAACGTCGGTGCCGTCGACGAAGACCGGGCAGCCGGTGGCCGCGTAGCGGCACGACGGTGCGTCCGTTTGGGTAGGTGTGGTCGTTTCATGCCTACTGCGATATAGATCACGATCATCACGATCCGGGGTCAAGGCCCCGGATCGTGGTGTGTACTGGGCCGCATGCCTGAGTACACGACGCTCTCGCGGACGACGGGAGCCACCGTCCTCACCCTGGTGGCCGTGGCCTGTGCGGCGGGCCTGGCCGACGCCCTGCGGCGACGACGCGGACGGACGCGCGCACGCGAGCCCTTCGGCGAGGCGGCCCGTCAGCGGCACACCGGCCACGCCCCTCACGGCACCCCGGTGGTCCCGCGCCAGCGGCGGACCGGTTCCTGCGAGGAAGCCGTACGGCTCACCCCGGCGGAGCGCGACGCGTTCGCCGTACTGGTGAGGCGCTTCAGCGAAGGGGCCTGAGTCGCGGCCCCGGCCGCCGCGTCAGGAGACCTGCGCCGCCCGGCGTTCCATCGCGTCCCGCGCCGCGTCCTCGCTGGCGTACACCTCGCACATGTGCCGCCCGTCCGGCGTGACCGTGTGCTCGACCTCCCACACGGACAGCTCCGCGCCGTCACCCAGCAGGAACGCGTGCTCGTAGAGCGAGAAGGACAGTCCCGGACGCCCCGCGAGGGACGGGCGGCCGAAGGCCTGCGTGATCCGGTGCGCGCACGCCGTGGCCAGCAGTGCGGCCGTCTCCACGCCCGGCCGGTCCGTGTTCTCCGCCCTGCGCAGTAAACGGCGCGCGTGATCCGCCGAACCGTCCGGAACATACGCGTGCCGCAGCACCGGGGGCGGCGGCAGCTGCACCGTCACCGGCAGTTCGAAGTCCGGTGCGTCCGGCGGCAACGGCAGCCTGGCCGTGGCCGTCCGCAGCTCCTCCTCGTCCACGTACACCTCGTGCTGCGGTTCGTCTCCCGGCACCGTGTTGTGCACGAGCTCCCAGAGCGTCAGCGCCGAACCGTCGGCGAGCAGCCAGGTGTGCCGGTACGTCTCCCGGTGCAGACCCGCACTGTGGTGCGCGGAGTGCAGTGAACCGTCGTGCGCCAGCGCGCAGTCCAGCGACCGGATCGTCTCGTCCGGCAGCTCGAAGGAGTTCAGGGCGCGCCCGAGGAGGCGCGCGAGGTGCTCCTCCGGAGAATCGGGCGAGTCGGATGGTTCGTACGCTGCCGTCTCGTACGGAACGCTCAAGGTTTCTCCCGGCGTCGCTGCATGTCACCTTGTGGGTGCATAACGTAGCCCCTCGGCCGGACGTCGTGTCCAGGAACCGAGAAAACGTATGGCCAAAAACGAGCGGGGCACACGAGTAATTCCCGGAACCGCCCGGACGTGCGTCAATTGTTCCTGGGTGAACGGTACTTCGGCAGTCGGTCTCCGTCTCCTCCTTTCAGCGCCCGCTCGCCGCCCGCTCACCGCCCCCCGTACAACTCCCCGTACGACGGCCACGAACCGCCCGGACCGTCCACCGGGGTGGCGGCCCGCACCGCCCGTACGATCGCACGGGTCACCAGGTCCGCGCCCGCCGCGAGGACCTCGTTCAGGGCCAGGGGGTCCGCCGCGTCCAGCGGGCGGGCGCCCGTGGCCAGGGTGAAGACGGTGTCGCCGTCGCTGAGCAGATGCACCGGTCGTACGGCCCGCGCGATGCCGTCGTGCGCGGTGCCGGCCAGTTTCTGCGCCTGTGCCTTGGACAGGTCGGCGTCGGTGGCGACCACCGCGAGCGTGGTGTTCAGCGGCGGAGCCGCGTTCCGCTCGGCCACCTCCGCGAGCCGCCGCAGCGCGGCCCCGTGCACCTCCGGCTCCGGGTAACGCACCCGGCCCTGGAACAGCTCCCCGTACAGCGCCCCCGTCTCCGGATCCACCGCCGACCCCGCCGCGTTGGCCACCACCAGCGAGGCCACCGTGATGCCCGACTCCAGCACCGTGCTCGCGGTGCCGATGCCGCCCTTCACCTGCCCGACCACCGCGCCCGTACCGGCTCCCACGCACCCCTGCGGCACCGCCGCGCCCCGCTCGCTCGCCGCCGCCTCGACCGCGGCACGACCGATGGCCGCGTCCGGCCGGGCCCGGAAGTCGCCGCCCCGGCCCAGATCGAAGACACAGGCCGCCGGCACCACCGGCACCACCTGCGCGGGATCCGGCCCGACGCGCACCCCGCGTCCCCGCTCCTCCAGCCAGGCCATCACCCCGGACGCCGCGTCGAGCCCGTACGCGCTGCCCCCGGTCAGCACGACCGCCTCGACCTTCCGCACCAGGTTGCGCGGATCGAGTGCGTCGGTCTCCTTCGTGCCGGGGCCGCCGCCGCGCACGTCCACCGCGGCCACGGCCCCGCCCTCGGGCGCGAGCACGACCGTGGTGCCCGTGAGCCATCCGTCGCCGGTACGCGTCGCGTGCCCCACGCGCACCCCGGCCACATCCGTCAGAGCGTCAGTTGTCATGGGGCCAGTACTGCCCGGTCGGGGGCGGCCGTACCCTGGACGTATGAGCACCGCTCCCGATCCCCGCCCGAGCGAGCCCCGGCCTGCGCTGGTCTTCGACGATCCGCTGGACCAGCAGTCCTCGGACGACACGGGCCGCGGCTGGGGCGAGCGCCCGTCCGGCGACAGCGCCGCCGATCTGAAGCGCTTCCTCGACGAGAAGCCGCCCCACCACCTCTGACCCGCCCGCCGACGGGCCGCCGCTACCGCGGGCCCTGCCCCGTGCCGCGCTGCGCGACGAGGGTGTCGCGGATCTCCTTGAGCACCTCCAGCTCGGTGATCTCGACGACCTCGCGGGTGCCCTCCTTCGCCTTCCTGCGGGACTCCACCCGGGCCAGGTACTTCGCCATGGGCAGCACCATCAGGAAGTAGACGACCGCCGCGGTGATCAGGAACTGCAGCGTCGCCCCGAGGACCGAGCCCCACAGGATCCTGACCCCGGTCGCGGCATCGCCGGCGCCTTCGCAGGGGCCCTTCAGGCATGAGCTGTAGCCGTCCAGGTCCTGGGTGCCGAAGGCCCCCACCAGCGGATTGATGACGCCCTTCACGACCGTGTTGACGATGTTGGTGAAGGCGGCGCCGATGACCACCGCCACGGCCAGATCGACGACGTTGCCACGCATCAGGAAGGCCTTGAAGCCCTGCAGGGTGCTCGTCTTCTCCTGGTCGCTCACTGCGGGGCCCCATCTCTCGTGCGTACGGTGCGGAAGGAAGCGCTCCGCAACCTACGTCACACCGGTGCCGGCCGGTCCAACCGGGCCGCCCGGCGAAAGGGCCCCACGTGCGGGCGAGGACCGGGAGAACACCGGTCACCACATCGTCACCGCCAGCCGTGCCGTGGCGCTCGCGCCGACCAGGCCGGCCGCGGTGGTGCGCGGTACCGACAGCACGAGCAGCGCCCCGCCGTCGTCCGCCCCGGCCGCCGCTTCCGGCACCTCGGTCACCCGTGCCCCGCGCGCGACCACGCGGGCCCCGCCCCCGGACCCCGTCTCCCCGGCGGCGATCACGTCCACCCGGTCGCCCGGTCGCAGCAGCCGTACCGTGGCCGCGTCGACGATCCGCACCGCCGCCGTGACCGTCGTACCCGCGTGCCGCGCGGGGCGGTCCCCGGGGGAGACCGCGGCGGCACGGGCTGCCGCGGACCCGTCGGGGTGCCCGCGGGACCGGTCCGTGTCCCGCGGTCCCGCCGCCACCAGCGCCGCCGCCGTGACCGCGAGGCCGAGCGCCACGGCCCGCCTCCGGTGCCGTACCAGCCGGCCGGGCAGGGGCAGGGCGCTGCGCACCCGTACCGGGGCGAAGTGCGGCACCTCGCACGGGGGAGGGACCTCAGGGCCGGGTGGGCGGGGGGAAGCGGTGCCGGGTGGGCGGGGGGAAGTGGTGCCGGGTGGGCGGGGGACGGTGAGGGAGGGGGAGTGGAGCGAGGAGGGAGGACGGGACACGGGGACCACCACCTGAGACGAGGGACCGGCTTGCGACTCCCACGATGGGGCCTGGCGACGCGCCCTGCCGGGCCCTGTGGACGTACCGCGAGCCTGTGGAGAACTCCCCCACCCGAACGGGACGTTCCGCCGCGTGAGCGGTTACGGCAGCGCGAACCCCGGGTCCATGCCGCCCAGCGCCGACGCGCACGGACAGCCCCGCTCCTCCGTCGCCGGCAGCGCGGCCACCGCGTCGAAGAGCACGCCCCGCAGCCGGTCCACGTTGGCGGAGAACACCCGCAGCACCTCGTCGTGGGAGACGCCCTCACCGGTCTCGGCGCCGGCGTCCAGGTCGGTGACCAGGTTCAGGGAGGTGTAGCAGAGCTCCAGTTCACGGGCGAGCGCGGTCTCGGGATGACCGGTCATGCCCACCACCGACCAGCCCTGCGCCCGGTGCCACGACGACTCGGCGCGGGTGGAGAAGCGCGGCCCCTCCACCACGACCAGCGTGCCGCCGTCCACCGGCTCCCAGTCCCGGTCCCGTGCCGCTTCCAGCGCGACGGCCCGCCCGGTGGGGCAGTAGGGGTCGGCCAGCGACACGTGGACCACGTTCGGCACCGTGCCGTCGGGCAGTGGCAGCCCGTCGAAGTAGGTGCCCGTCCGGGACTTCGTACGGTCCACGAGCTGGTCCGGCACCAGCAGCGTGCCCGGCCCGTACTCGGGCCGCAGGCCGCCGACCGCGCACGGCCCGAGGACCTGGCGCACGCCGACCGACCTCAGTGCCCACAGGTTGGCCCGGTAGTTGATGCGGTGCGGCGGCAGATGGTGGCCGCGTCCGTGCCGGGGCAGGAAGGCGACCCGACGGCCGGCCACCTCGCCGAGGAAGAGGGAGTCGCTGGGCGCCCCGTACGGGGTGTCCACCTGGACCTCGGTCACGTCGTCGAGGAAGGAGTAGAAACCGGAGCCGCCGATCACGCCGATTCCGGCGTTCGCCTTGTTCGCCATGCCCCGCACCCTAACCGCACCCGGAAACGCCGAGGACCCCGTCGTCGGACGACGACAGGGTCCTGGGAGGAAGAGGCCTTACGCGGCGGTGGTGCCGGCGGTGCTGCCCGAACCGGAGGAGCCGGCCGAGCCGGACGACGAGCCCGCACCTGAGTCCGAGGAGGAGGACGCCGACGACGAGGTGCTCGACGACTTCGACGACGTCGGCGAGCTGCTCGACGAGGAACCGCGGCTGTCGTTGCGGTAGAAGCCGGAGCCCTTGAAGACGATGCCCACGGCCGAGAACACCTTCTTCAGGCGGCCCTGGCATCCGGGGCACTCGGTCAGCGCGTCGTCGGTGAACTTCTGCACCGCCTCGAGGCCCTCGCCGCACTCGGTGCACTGGTACTGGTAGGTCGGCACTGTCTTCCTCCTGGCACTCTCACTCGATGAGTGCTAACGACGGTCCATAGTGACGTATTCCGCGGGCTCAGTCCACTGCGGCGGGCCTGCGGTGACCCACGCCACGTGCGGCGGTGCGTCCGTGCGGGCCCGCGGCCAGCCGGGACCGCAGCGTCAGCAGCGTCACGAGGGCCAGCACCGTACCGGCCATCGGCACCAGGAAGCCGGCGCCGCCCCACAGGCGGTCCTCCAGTTGCCCGGCGACCGTGACGGCCGCCGCCTGGCCGAGCGCGACGGCGCCGGTCAGCCAGGTGAAGGCCTCGGTGCGGGCGCCCGCCGGGACCAGGTTCTCCACCAGCGTGTAGCCGGTGATCAGGGCCGGTGCGATGCACATGCCGACCAGCAGGCCGAGGCCGGCCAGCAGCAGCGCCGAGTGGGCGGTCCACAGGGCCGACGCGGTCAGTGCGAGCGCCGTGTAGCCGATCACCAGGCGCCGCTGCGGGGCGGCCTTCCAGGCGATCGCGCCGCAGGCGACGCCGGAGAGCATGTTGCCCGCGGCGAAGACGCCGTAGAGGACGCCGTTCAGTCCGGGCTCGCCGATCGACTCGGTGAACGCGGCCAGCGAGACCTGCATGCCGCCGAAGACGGAACCGATGCCCAGGAAGGCCACGATCAGCACGCGCACACCGGGCACGCGCAGCGCGGAGACGTGCTCCACGCGCGCGTGCCCGTCGCGTCCCGCCCCGGGCTGGGTGCCCTTCTGCGCGGCGAACAGCAGGCCGCCGACCAGCGTCAGCCCGGCCTCGGTGAGCAGGCCCGCAGCCGGGTCGACGGCCGTGCACAGGGCCGTGGCCAGCAGCGGTCCGACGACGAAGGTGAACTCGTCGGTGACGGACTCGAAGGCCGCCGCGGTGGTCATCAGCGGGGAGTCCTTGAGCCGCACGCCCCAGCGGGCCCGCACCATGGGTCCGATCTGCGGCACCGAGGCGCCCGTGGGCACGGCGGCGGCGAACAGCGCCCACAGGGGCGCGTGGGACAGCGCCAGTGCAGTGAGGGCCAGTCCGGCCGCCGTGTGCACCAGGACGCCGGGCACGAGGACGGCGCGCTGTCCGTGGCGGTCGGCGAGACGGCCGCTGTAGGGCGCGAACAGCGCCATGGAGACGCCGGTGGCGGCCGCGACGGCGCCGGCCGCGCCGTACGAGCCGGTGGTGTGCTGCACCAGCAGCACGATGGAGAGGGTGAGCATCGCGAACGGCTGGCGCGCCGCGAAGCCGGGGAGCAGGAACGTCCACGCGCCGCGCGTGCGCAGCAGCCGGCCGTAGCCCGGTCGGGAGGTGGCCGCCGGGTCCTCCGACGTGGTGACCGTGGATGCCACGGCCCGTGCCTTTCCGCCACCTGGTAGCGGCCCGCGCGGTGTGCGGGCACGCCGAGAGCTGTCCTCTTGCGCTGACTGCGGTAGATGCCGGCGCCACAGCTCAGGGCGCTCCGGCCGCCATACGGTCGCGCCAGCTCTGCGTCAGGCAGAGTTGGTTCGATCTGGGGTCGTCTGCATTCTACAGGGACCACCTGCCGTCCGCTGTGAGATCGGGCACGTCGCCGGCCGGCCCGTGAGCCGTCAGCGTTCCGTCGGCGGTTCGTCGGCGCCCAGCCAGCCGGCCAGCTTGCCGCCCCGGCCGACCGCGCGCAGGCGCCGTTCGACGGCGTCCCGCACCGGGTCCGTGGCGACGACGAGCAGTTCGTCCCCGCGGCGCAGCACCGTCGACGGCGACGGCACGAAGGACGTGCCGTCGCGTACGACGAGGGTGACGGCGGCGCCGGCCGGCAGCCGCAGCTCGGCGACCTCCACGCCGTGCATCCTCGACCCGGCCGGGATGGCGACCGACAGCAGGTGTCCGCGCAGCCGCTCCAGGGGGGCCGACTCGATGCCGAGGTCGGCGGCGGAGTCCGAGCCCAGGCGCAGTCTGCGGGCCAGCCAGGGCAGGGTCGGCCCCTGGACGAGGGTGTAGACGACGACCAGGACGAAGACGATGTTGAAGATCCGCTCGCTCCCGGCGACGCCCTGCACCATCGGGATCGTCGCCAGGATGATGGGCACGGCGCCGCGCAGTCCCGCCCAGGACATCAGCGTCTGCTCCTGCCAGGGCACCCGGAAGGGCAGCAGGCAGACGACGACGCTCAGCGGGCGGGCCACCACGGTGAGCGCCAGTCCGATGACCAGTGCGGGCACGATGTCGTCGCCCAGCTCGTGCGGGGTGACGAGCAGGCCGAGCAGGACGAACATGCCGATCTGGGCGATCCAGCCGAGCCCTTCGGCGAAGCCGCGGGTGGCGGGCCAGTGCGGCAGTCTGGCGTTGCCCAGCACCATCGAGGCGAGGTAGCCGGCGAGGAAGCCGCTGCCGTGGGCGAGGGCGCCGAACGCGTAGGCGGCGACCGCGATGGCCATGACGGCGATCGGATAGAGGCCGGAGGCGGGCAGTGCCACGTGCCGCAGCCCCCAGGCGCCCAGCCAGCCCGCCGCGAGGCCGATGGCGGCGCCGATGGCCAGCTCCAGCACTATCTCGCCGACCAGGACGTACCAGTGCTCGACGGGTCCGGTCGCGGAGAAGGCGACGACCAGGATGACGACGGGCGCGTCGTTGAAGCCGGACTCCGCCTCCAGCGCGCCCGTCACCCGCGCGGGGAGCGGGATCTTCCGCAGCACCGAGAAGACGGCCGCCGCGTCGGTCGAGGACACCACCGCGCCGATGATCAGTGCCTGCCGCCACTCCAGCCCGACCAGGAAGTGCGCGGCCGACGCCGTGACGCCGACGCTCACCGCGACGCCGGTCAGCGCGAGCGCGGCGGCGGCGGGCAGGATCGGTCTCACCTCCGTCCACTTCGTGCCCAGACCGCCCTCGGCCAGGATCACGACCAGGGCCGCGTATCCGATGACCTGGGTCAGCCCGGCGTCGTCGAAGTGGATGCCGCCGATGCCGTCCTGGCCCAGGGCGATGCCGATGCCCAGGTAGACGAGCAGGCTGGGGAGTCCGCTGCGCGAGGAGATCCGGACCGCTGCGACGGCGACGAGCAGGACGATCGAGCAGACGAGCAGGAGCTGGTTGAGGTGGTGGACAGTCAGCGGCCGTTCCCTTCCCTGGCTCAGGCGCAGCGCGCGTGAGCTCACGTACATCGCATGCGATCCGCCGCTTTCGCGGCAAACTACTTCGTTACCTTACCTAACTCTTGACGCGTTCTTGACGCTTCCGGGGGCATGATCGAACGTCCGTCCGGGCTGGTTCCCCACTCCGCGTCAAGTGCCGCGGGGCCCTGCGCCTATCGTTGCCTCAACGCTCAGTTAAAAGCACAGCCCGACCTGCCGCTCGCGTTAGGACAGCAAGGACAGCGATGCCCACCGACACCACCGCCTCCACGGGTCAGCAACCCGGCAAGTCCGGCAGGAAGAAGGGGCGTAAAGCCCGACTGATCGTGCTCGTCCTGGTGCTGGGCCTGATCGGCGGCGTCGCCTACGGGGGGTACTGGTCCGTCAGCACCGTGCGCGCCTCCTTCCCGCAGACCGAGGGCTCGATCACCCTCAAGGGCCTGACGGGTACCGTCGACGTCAAACGGGACGGCTACGGCATCCCGCAGATCTACGCCTCCTCCGACGAGGACCTGTTCATGGCGCAGGGCTACGTCCAGGCGCAGGACCGGTTCTACGAGATGGACGTGCGCCGGCACATGACCTCCGGGCGCCTGTCGGAGATGTTCGGCGAGGGCCAGGTCGACAACGACGAGTTCCTGCGCACCCTGGGCTGGGACCGGGTCGCGAAGGAGGAGTACGAGAAGAAGCTCTCCCCCGCCACGAAGAAGTACCTCCAGGCGTACGCCAAGGGCGTCAACGCCTACCTGGAGGGCAAGGAGGGCGAGGAGATCTCCCTGGAGTACGCGGCCCTCGGCTTCGAGAACGACTACAAGCCCGGGAAGTGGACCCCGGTCGACTCCGTGGCCTGGCTGAAGGCGATGGCCTGGGACCTGCGCGGCAACATGCAGGACGAGATCGACCGCGCACTGATGACCAGCCGCCTCGGCCCGCAGCAGATCGCCGACCTGTACCCGGCGTACCCGTACAGCCGGAACAAGCCGGTGGTCCAGGAGGGTCAGTACGACCAGCTCACCGGGGCGTACGTGCAGGGCGAGGACGCGGACGGCACGGGGGCGGGCACGGACACCGGCACCGGCACCGGAACGGGTACGGGCCTCGGAACCGGGTCGGGTACCGGCACCGGAACGGGCCTCGGAACCGGGACGGGTACCGGCACCGGCGGTTCCGCCCTGGAGAGCCAGCTGACCGGTCTCCAGCAGGTCCTGGAGGACCTCCCCACCGCCGTCGGCGTCAACGGCGACGGCATCGGCTCCAACTCCTGGGTGGTCTCCGGGAAGCACACCATCACCGGCAAACCGCTGCTCGCCAACGACCCGCACCTGTCGGCCGCGCTGCCGTCCGTCTGGTACCAGATGGGCCTGCACTGCCGCGACGTCTCCGCCACCTGCCAGTACGACGTCACCGGCTACACCTTCGCGGGCATGCCGGGCGTGATAATCGGCCACAACCAGGACATCGCCTGGGGCCTGACCAACTCCGGCGTCGACGTCACCGACCTCTACCTGGAGAAGATCACCGGCGACGGCTACCAGTACGACGGCAAGGTGGTGCCGTTCGAGACCCGCGAGGAGACCATCGAGGTCGCCGGCGGCAAGGCGCGGAAGATCGTCGTGCGGGAGACCAACAACGGTCCCCTGCTCTCCGACCGCTCCGACGAGCTCGTCAGGACCGGCAAGAAGGCCACCGTCGACAGCGCCGCCCCCGACCGGGGCGACGGCTACGGCGTCGCCCTGCGCTGGACCGCGCTGGAGCCGGGCCGCACCATGGACTCCGTCTTCGCGATCAACCGCGCGAAGGACTGGGACGACTTCCGCGAGGCGGCCGCCCTGTTCGAGGTGCCCTCGCAGAACCTCGTCTACGCGGACACCGAGGGCAGCATCGGCTACACGCTCCCGGGGAAGATCCCCACCCGCGCGGAGAACCACGACGGTTCCCTCCCCGCCCCCGGCTGGGACCCCGACTACGAGTGGGCCGGCTGGATCGACCAGGACGCGCTGCCCTACGAGTACAACCCGGACCGCGGCTACATCGTCACCGCCAACCAGGCCGTCGTCGGCGAGGACTACCCGTACACGCTGACCACCGACTGGGGGTACGGCGCCCGCAGCCGGCGGATCACCGAACTGATCGAGTCGAAGATCAAGGACGGCGGCAAGGTCTCCACCGACGACATGCGGCAGATGCAGCTCGACAACTCCAGCACCATCGCCAAGCTGCTGGTGCCGCACCTGCTGAAGATCGACACCGAGGACGAGGACGTCCGCGAGGCGCAGAAGCTCCTGGAGGGCTGGGACTACACCCAGGACGCCGACTCGGCCGCCGCCGCCTACTTCAACTCCGTCTGGCGCAACATCCTCAAGCTCGCCTTCGGCCACAAGCTGCCCAAGGAGCTGCGGGTCAAGGGCCAGTGCCTGTGGGTCGAGCCGGTCAACACCACCGGGCCCGCAGACGAGGCGGGCAAGGTCCGCGAGTGCGGTCAGCGCGACGCCGACCAGGCGCAGCCCGACGGCGGCGACCGCTGGTTCGAGGTGGTCCGCACGCTGATGGACAAGGAGGACAGCGACTGGTGGACGACCCCCAAGTCGGGCACCCGTCCCGCCGCGGACAACCGTGACGAGCTGTTCAAGCGCGCCCTGATCGACGCCCGCTGGGAGCTGACCGCCAAGCTCGGCAAGGACATCGACAGCTGGAGCTGGGGCCGGCTGCACCGCCTGTTCCTGAAGAACCAGACCCTCGGCACCGAGGGCCCGGGCTTCCTGCAGCACCTCCTCAACCGCGGCCCGTGGAAGCTCGGCGGCGGCGAGGCCACCGTCAACGCGACCGGCTGGAACGCCGCCGGCGGCTACGACGTCGTGTGGGTGCCGTCCATGCGGATGGTGGTCAACCTCGGCGACCTCGACAAGTCCCGGTGGATCAACCTCACCGGCGCCTCCGGGCACGCCTACAGCCCCCACTACGTCGACCAGACGGACAAGTGGGCCGAGGGCGAACTGCTGGAGTGGCCGTACTCGCAGAAGGCGGTCGCGGACAGCACCGGCGACACCCTGCTGCTGAAGCCCTGACCCCGGTACCCGCCGTCGGAAGCGGCCTCACGCGCAGGCGTGGGGCCGCTTCCGCGTGTACGGGGGTTCAGCCGAACCGGCGCACCCCGGAGGGCGTCACCACCGCGTGCACCGGCCGGTCGTGCGGCTCGACGGGGAGGCGCGCGACGACCTCCGCGTCGTACAGCAGCACCACCAGCGCCGGACGCGCGCCCGCGCGCTCCAGCCGGGCGAGGACCCGGTCGTAGGAGCCGCCGCCGCGGCCCAGGCGCATCCCGCGCGTGTCGACGGCCAGGCCCGGCAGCAGCACGACGTCCGCCTCCGTGACGGCGTCCGGTCCGAGGCGCGGTCCCGCGGGCTCGAGGAGCGTCGTCTTCGCGCCGTGTCGCACGCGCGCGAGCGGGTCCTCGCCCTCGTACGCCCCCCAGTCCAGGTCGTTGTCGGGCAGCAGCACGGGCAGCAGGACGCGTACGTCCCGCGCGCGCAGCGCGTCGAGCAGTGCGCGCGTGCCGGGTTCGGTGCCCACGGAGACGTAGGCCGCCACCGTGCGCGCGTGCACCAGTTCGGGCAGTCCGAGCGCCTGCCGGGCCAGGGCGACCGCGGATTCCCGTATGTCGTCTGCCGTCAACCCGTTCCTCACCATGAGGAGGCCTTGACGCCATGTCCGCTTGTCAGGCTCGTTCCTGCCCTCTTCGTGTCCCATGTCTGTTCCCGTACCGTTCCAATATGCTCATATGATCGGTAATTAACCGGAGCCTCAGATTCCCTGCAAAGGGGCCCGATATGGTGGCGGGCATGTCTCAGTCACACCCTCGGATCAGCAAGGCTGTCATCCCCGCAGCCGGCCTCGGCACCCGGTTCCTGCCGGCCACCAAGGCCACTCCCAAGGAGATGCTGCCGGTCGTCGACAAGCCGGCGATCCAGTACGTGGTCGAAGAGGCCGTCTCCGCCGGTCTCGACGACGTCCTCATGGTGACGGGCCGCAACAAGCGTCCCCTGGAGGACCATTTCGACCGCAACTACGAACTGGAGTCCGCCCTCCAGAAGAAGGGCGACGCCGACCGCCTCGCCAAGGTCCAGGAGTCCAGTGACCTCGCCACCATGCACTACGTCCGCCAGGGCGACCCCAAGGGCCTCGGCCACGCCGTGCTGTGCGCCGCCCCGCACGTCGGCGACGAGCCCTTCGCCGTCCTCCTCGGCGACGACCTGATCGATCCGCGCGACCTCCTGCTCCAGCGCATGATCGAGGTCCAGCAGCAGTACGGCGGCAGCGTCGTCGCGCTCCTGGAGGTGGCCCCCGAGCAGATCCACCTCTACGGCTCCGCAGCCGTCGAGACCACCGCGGACACCGACGTCGTCAAGGTCAGCGGTCTGGTCGAGAAGCCCGCCGCCGAGGACGCGCCCTCCCGCTACGCCGTCATCGGCCGATACGTCCTCGATCCGGCCGTCTTCGGCATCCTGCGCAGGACCGAGCCCGGCCGCGGCGGCGAGATCCAGCTCACCGACGCCCTCCAGCAGCTCGCCGCCGACGAGAAGATCGGCGGCCCGGTGCACGGCGTCGTCTTCGAGGGCCGCCGCTATGACACCGGCGACCGCGGCGACTACCTGCGTGCCATTGTCCGACTCGCGTGCGAACGTGAGGACCTGGGACCGGACTTCCGGACCTGGCTCCAGCGATACGTCACCGAGGAGATGCAGCAACGTTGAGCACCGCCGCGCCCCGCACCGCAGAACCGGACCACCTCTGGTCGGTGGACGAGCACCTGGCCGACATCCTCGCGACCGTCCGGCCCCTCGAACCCATCGAGCTGCACCTCCTCGACGCCCAGGGCTGCGTCCTGGTCGAGGACGTCACGGTGCCGGTCTCCCTGCCCCCGTTCGACAACAGCTCCATGGACGGGTACGCGGTGCGGGTCGCGGACGTCGCGGGCGCGAGCGAGCAGTACCCGGCGGCCCTCGAGGTCGTCGGGGACGTCGCCGCGGGCGAGGCCGGCCTCCTCCACGTCGGCCCCGGCCAGGCCGCCCGCATCATGACCGGCGCCCCGCTCCCGCCCGGCGCCGAGACCGTCGTCCCCGTCGAGTGGACCGACGGCGGCCTCGGCGAGGGCCCGGCCGCCGGGATGCGCGCCCGCAGCCTCGCCCCCGAGGGCGCCACCGGGCAGGTGAACGTGTACCGCCCGGCCGAGGCACGCGCGCACGTGCGCGCCGAGGGCAGCGACGTCAAGGCCGGCGACCGCGCCCTGGCGGCCGGTACGGTCCTCGGCCCGCCGCAGATCTCCCTGCTCGCCGCGATCGGCCGCGGCACGGTGCGCGTGCACCCGCGCCCGCGCGTGGTGGTGCTCTCCACCGGCAGCGAACTCGTGCAGCCCGACGGGGAGCTGGGCCCGGGTCAGATCTACGACTCCAACAGCTTCGCCCTCACCGCCGCCGCGCGGGACGCGGGCGCGATCGCCTACCGCGTGGGCGCCGTCGCCGACGACGCCACGACCCTGCGGGACACCATCGAGGACCAGCTGGTGCGCGCCGACCTGATGGTCACCACTGGCGGCGTGAGCGTCGGGGCGTACGACGTCGTCAAGGAGGCGCTGTCGTACGCCGGGGACGAGGACGAGCCCGGCAGCGGCGTCGAGTTCCGCAAGCTCGCCATGCAGCCGGGCAGGCCCCAGGGCTTCGGCTCCATCGGCCCCGACCACACCCCGCTGCTGGCCCTGCCCGGCAACCCGGTCTCCTCGTACGTCTCCTTCGAGCTGTTCGTCCGCCCCGCCATCCGCACCCTGATGGGTCTGACGGACGTCCACCGGCCGAGAACCCGCGCGAAGCTCACCGCGGACCGGGCGCTGACCTCGCCCGGGGGCCGCCGCCAGTTCCTGCGCGGCCGGTACGCCGACGGCACGGTGACGCCCGTGGGGGGAGCCGGTTCCCATCTGGTGGCGGCCCTCGCGCGGGCCGACGCCCTGATCGTCGTTCCCGAGGACGCCGAGTCCGTCGCGCCCGGTACCGAGGTCGAGGTGGTCCTGCTCGGCTGAGCGCGGCCCGTTGGCGGTACCGTGTCGCGCACAGCAGGCCCGTACGCCGCACCGCGACGGGCCAGGACCGGGAGCGCCACACGATCATGACCGTGCCTTCCCGGGGGAAGACCCCCGGACCCTCCGAATCCGCCGGATCCTCCGGACAGTCCCGTCTGACCCACATCGACGCGGCGGGCGCCGCCCGCATGGTCGACGTGTCCGGCAAGGACGTCACCGCGCGCACCGCGCGGGCCACCGGCCGCGTCCTCGTCTCACCGCGCGTGGTCGAGCTGCTGCGGGGCGAGGGCGTCCCCAAGGGCGACGCGCTGGCCACCGCGCGCATCGCGGGCATCATGGGCGCCAAACGCACCCCCGATCTGATCCCGCTGTGCCACCCGTTGTCGGTCTCCGGTGTGAAACTGGACCTGTCGGTCGCGGACGACGCCGTGGAGATCGCGGCGACCGTGAGGACGACGGACCGCACGGGCGTCGAGATGGAGGCGCTCACCGCGGTCTCCGTCGCCGCGCTCACCGTGATCGACATGGTCAAGGCGGTCGACAAGGAGGCGGTCATCACGGACGTGCGGGTGGAGGAGAAGACAGGCGGCACGTCGGGCGACTGGAGCCGGGCATGAGCCTCGACGCGTCGGCCGGCGGTGCGCCGCCCGCGCCGTACAGCGCGCTCGTCGTCACCGCGTCCAACCGGGCCGCCGCCGGCGTCTACGAGGACAGGGGCGGTCCGCTGGTCGCGGAGGGACTGCGCCGCTTCGGTTTCGCGGTCGACGGCCCCCGGGTGGTCCCCGACGGCGACCCCGTGGAGGCCGCACTGCGCGCGGGCGTCGACGCCGGGTACGACGTCGTCGTGACCACCGGCGGCACCGGCGTCTCGCCCACCGACCGCACCCCCGAGGCGACCCGCCGGGTCATCGACCACGAGGTCCCCGGGATCGCGGAGGCCATCCGGGCGTACGGCCGGGACAAGGTGCCCACGGCCGCCCTCTCCCGGGGCCTCGCGGGAGTCGCGGGCGGCACGCTCATCGTCAACCTGCCGGGGTCCGGCGGCGGGGTGAAGGACGGGCTCACCGTCCTGGAACCGCTGCTGAAGCACGCCGTGGACCAGCTGCGCGGCGGGGACCACCCGGGACCGGACGCCACGGGCGGGGGTGCGAGCTGAACGGTCCGCACTGGCCGGCCGAGCTGGTGGACGGCGACATCGTCCTCCGGCCGATAAGGCTGCGCGACCAGAAGGCCTGGCGCGAGGTCAACCGGCGCAACCGCGACTGGCTGCGGCCCTGGGAGGCGACGATCCCGCCTCCCACGCCCAGCGGACCGGTCATCCACCGTCCGACGTACCGTCAGATGGTCCGCCACCTGCGCTCCGAGGCGAACGCGGGCCGGATGCTGCCGTTCGTCATCGAGTACCAGGGACGTCTCGTCGGCCAGTTGACGGTCGCCGGGATCACCTGGGGATCGATGTGCTCGGGCCACGTCGGCTACTGGGTGGACGAGGCGGTGGCCGGCCGCGGAGTGGTGCCGACGGCCGTGGCGATGGTCGTGGACCACTGTTTCCGCACGGTCGGACTGCACCGCATCGAGGTCTGTATTCGCCCCGAGAACGGGCCGAGCCGCAGGGTCGTGGAGAAACTCGGATTCCGCGAGGAGGGCCTGCGCCCGCGATATCTGCACATCGACGGTGCCTGGCGCGACCATCTCGTCTTCGCGCTCACGGCGGAGGAGGTCCCCGACGGTTTGCTCGCCCGGTGGCGCCGGGCACGCTCCGAGCGGCGGTCCGGCCACGAGCGGCGTAATCCGGGAATCCCGCACGGCCCCGGAAATTGAATAAATGTTCGAATTTAAGCAGGGGGTGACCGCCCACGGGTGCGGAATTCCTGGTTCAGGTGGGTCCCTGAGCGCATCGATCACAAGAAAAGTTCGAAATATCAGCCAGATCGTGCGACACACCGGTCCAATTGGCGGATGGCTCCGTGCAAACCCCTCTACCGTGTGAGACGTGAGCAGCAGCGGCCTCATCTACGCAGTCATCGTCGGGGCCTGGGCCGCCTACTTGGTGCCGATGTGGCTCCGTAGGCAGGACGAGCTGAACGAGGCCCGTCCGACGGAACGCTTCAGCACCGCCATCCGATTGCTGTCCGGACGGGCGGGCATGGAGCGCCGGTACGCCAAGGACCTGAGGGCGCGCTCCGCCGACGAGGGGGAGCGGAGCGTCCACGACCCGGACGCGGTCACCGACACGGTGGACGTCCGGGCCTTCGCCGTGTCCCGAACCCGTCCGCAGACCCAGGCGCCCGTGCCGCCGCCCCCCGCGGAGCGGCCGGAACCGGCACCCGGCCGGCCCCCGTACGCGCACGCGGAGCGGCGGGCGCCCGAACCGGACGCCGTACGGGGACGTGTTCCGGCCGCCCGCCGCGGACCGGACGTCCAGCGGGCCCGGGCGGCGCAGGCCGCCGCCGCACGCGCCCAGCGCTCGAAGGCGCTCGCCCGCCGCCGTCGCACCACCACGATGCTGTTCATCGCCTTCACGCTCGGCGCGGTCGTCGCGGCGGTCGGCGGACTGACCTTCCTCTGGGCGCCCGGCGTGCCGGCCATACTGCTGAGCGCGTACATCGCCTACCTCCGCTCCCAGGAGCGCCGCCGCTTCGCCTACCAGATGGACCGCCGCCAGGCCGAGGTCGCGGCGCAGCGGCTGCGCGAGCGCCAGCCGCGCCGCCGTCCCCCCGTGGAGGACGCCGACCCCGAGGAACCGGAGGGACCGGAAGCGGGAGTCGATCCCGACCCGGGCCTGACCGCGCTCGCCGCGGACCGGCGCGCGCTCGTCGAGCAGACCGACCACGCCGAGTGGGTCGACCAGCAGCGCGAGCGGCAGCGACGGCCCGGCCAGGGCGGCGACAGCTGGGACCCGGTCCCGGTGCCGCTCCCCACATACGTCACCGCCCCGGTCGCCCCCCGCGCCTCCGGCGACGTGGACCTCGGCGCCCCGGACACCTGGAGCTCGGCCCGCTCCAGCGCCGTACCGGCGGACGAGACGCAGGATGCGGCCGACGAAGCGGACCCGGACCCGGCGGCCCCCGCCGGCGACCGCAGCGACGCCCGGCGGGCCGCCTCGGCCCGCCGCTCCCGCGAACGCGGCCGCACCCCCCTCTTCGACCAGTACGAGGACGGGGAGCGACCGAAGGCCGCCAACGAGTAGGGCCGGGCCGATGGATTTCCGAGCACCCCGATCGGGATGCTAAAGTTTCACTCGTTGCAAGGGCCTGTGGCGCAGTCCGGTAGCGCACCTCGTTCGCATCGAGGGGGCCAGGGGTTCAAATCCCCTCAGGTCCACGCAGCTCGAAGCCCCGGTCGGTATCACCGACCGGGGCTTCGACATGTGGTGCGGCAGCCGCTCCGCCCCCTGCTGACGCCCCATCACTGCGGACCAGCGCTCTGTCCCTCCCGAGCACTTCGGCAGAAGGCCAGGACCACTGCGGCCGGCGTCCGATCGCGTCGGCCGGCCGGATGCCGAACGCCCCCGGCACGAGGTCGGGCCGGGGCGTGGGATCAGACGACCGTCCACTTCTGGTGGGCGGTGCCGTCGCACGTCGCAGCCAGTCCGCCCAGGTCTCCTGGATACCGCCGTTGACCTGGCACATGCTGATCGGCCCGCTGGTCCTGCCGGCGATCGCCGGTCTCGGCGCCCTCCTCGACCGGCCCCGGACGAGGAGGCTGTCGGCGGCGGCCGTCGGGCTGCCGCTGCTGGCGGTCCCGCAGCTCGGCCTGGTCGGACTCTCCTTGTTCCAGCCGTTGTTCGTGGACCGGTACGTCCTGTTCAGCCTGGTCGGCCTGGCGCCCATGACCGGGGTGATTCTCGGTGCTGCCGTACGGGCGGTGTCCCGGCGGTCGGTGAGCGTGTCGCGGTGGGTCCTTCCCGCTCTGGTCGTCGTCTCCCCGATCGCCCTGCTGCCGCAGGCGCTGGCCAAACGGTCCCCGGCCAGTCGTGTGGACGACGTCCTGTCGGCAGCTGCACAGGTCGAACGGCTGAAGGAGACAGGGGACGCCGTCCTCTTCCTTCCCGCGGCCCGCCGGGACACCCGGATGGTCTCCCGGACGCGTTCACCGGCCTGCACGACATGGCCCTGGCGGAGAGCCCGCAGCGCTCCGGAACCCTGAAGGGAGTGGAGGCGAGCCCGAACGGATACGCGCGTCGCTCCTCGCCCAGCAGCGCGTCGTCCTCGTCACGGACGCGACGGAGGTCGCGCGACCGACGCGTTCGGCGCGCGACAGGACGAAGGTCTCCGTTCTGCGGGAGCACTTCAGGCTGGTGGCCGACGCACAGGCCCGCGGCCGCCGGGTGGCGGTGTACGAGCGGCTGTCGCCGGGGCGGACGCGAGCTCGGCCCGGCCCGTGAGGCCGGGTGTCCGACGCCGGAGCCGGATCATCGGGGGAGACGCCCTCCGACGATGACCCGGCGCCGGTCTCAGAGGGCCTTCGCGTAGCAGAGGCTCGCCTCGTGGAAGCGGTAGTAGCCGAACTTCTCGCAGGGTTCGTAGCCGCTGGAGGTGTACAGGGCGATGGCCTCCGGCTGCTTGGTGCCGGTCTCCAGGACCACGCGGACGCGGCCGGCGGCGCGGGCGTCCTCCTCCAGGGCGGCCAGGATGCGGCGGGCCAGGCCCCGGCCGCGCATCTGCTCGATCACGTACATGCGCTTCAGCTCGGCGTCGCCGTCCCGGTTGCCCTCGTCGTTGGCGTCCTGCGCGCGCCAGCCGCCGGAGGCCACGGGGACGCCCGCCTCGTCGTACGCGATCAGGTAGACGCCGTTCGGGGGCCGGAAGTCCGCAGGGTCCATGGGGGTGGCGTCGCCGCCGTCGCCGTAGCGGACGTGGTACTCGGCCTGGACTTCGGCGTCCAGCTTCACGGCGTCGGGGTGGTCGTAGGGGACCGGGCGGATTTCCATGCCGAATACGGTAGAACACGCCCGCACGTGGAGTGTCGTATCGTGCCCTGATGCTCACTGTGACCTCCGTCAACGTGTCCGGGGAGGGGCCGGCAGTGAGAGCTGGGAGTGTGTTGTGTTCACTGTGACCTCCGTCAACGTCAATGGACTGCGGGCCGCCGCCAGGAAGGGCTTCGTGGAGTGGCTGGCCAAGACCTCCGCCGATGTGCTGTGTCTGCAGGAGGTGCGGGCGGAGGCGGAGCAGCTGCCGGAGCAGGTGCGGGCGCCCGAGGGGTGGCACGTCGTGCACGCTCCCGCCGCCGCCAAGGGGCGTGCGGGGGTGTCCCTGTACACCCGGCGTGAGCCGGACCGGGTCCGGATCGGGTTCGGGTCGGACGAGTTCGACGACAGCGGGCGGTACGTGGAAGCCGATCTGCCCGGGGTGACCGTGGCCTCGCTGTACCTGCCGTCCGGGGAGGTCGGGACCGAGCGGCAGGAGGAGAAGGTCCGTTTCATGGACCAGTTCCTCGTCCACCTGAAGGGGCTGCGGGAGCGGGCCGCCGCAGACGGGCGGGAGGTCGTGGTCTGCGGGGACTGGAACATCGCCCACGAGAAGGCCGACCTCAGGAACTGGCGTGGGAACACCAGGAGCTCCGGGTTCCTGCCGGAGGAGCGGGAGTGGCTCTCCCGGGTCTTCGCCGCGGACGACGGCGGGTACGTCGACGTCGTGCGGGCGCTGCATCCGGAGGTGGACGGGCCGTACTCCTGGTGGTCGTACCGGGGACGGGCCTTCGACAACGACACGGGGTGGCGGATCGACCTCGCCGTGGCGACTCCGGGGATCGCGGCGCGGGCGGTGGAGGCCTACGTCGAGCGGGCCGCCACACACGCCGAGCGGTGGTCGGACCACGCGCCGGTGACGGTGGTCTTCGACCGCTGACGACGGTCAGCCCTGCTCGCGCAGCCGTCGGTCCAACGCCAGGGAGAGTTCCGCGTCCACCACGCTGCGGGCCAGGGGGCGCAGGCGGTGGAGTGACTCCTCCGGGGCGTGGCGGAGGATCAGGCCGGTGAAGAGGTCGGCCAGGGTGTCGGCGTGGGTGCGGACCTCGGCACCGGCGCGGAGCACCTCCGCGAGCGGGATGCCCTCGCGGACCAGGGCCGACGACACGTCGAGCAGGCGGCGGCTGACGTGGACGATCTCCTCGCCGTCGACGCCGAGGTAGCCGAGGTCCAGTGCGGCGGCCAGGTTCTCCGGGGTGACCTCCCCGGAGAAGCGGTCGGCGAGTTCCTCGGGGGTGAGGCGGACCGGGGTCTCCTCGGTGGGGGTGTCCATGCCGAGAAGGTCGCCGACGTCCCGGCCGTGGTCGAAGGCCTCGGCGAGTTCCGCTATGCCGTTCAGGGTGTGGCCGCGCTCCAGCAGCGCCGTGATCGTGCGCAGGCGGGCCAGGTGGTGGTCGTCGTACCAGGCGATGCGGCCCTCGCGGCGCGGTGGCGGGATCAGCTTGCGTTCGCGGTAGAAGCGCAGGGTGCGCACCGTGATGCCGGCCAGCCGGGCCAGCTCGTCCATACGGTACTCGCGCCGCTCACCGGGTTCTGCGTTGTCCTCCGCCACACGAGCAGCCTAGGGCGTACCGGCGGTAACTTTCCTTGTCCGCACCCTACCCATCAGTACGGAGCTGCTCTACTCTCCCCATTGCGCCAGTGTTCACTGGCGGAGTTCTGGGCGACGCGTGGAGGCTTCGGGATGGCCGAGCACGAGCACGAACAAGGGCACGAGCACGTACGAGTGGCGGTGGTCGGGTCGGGATTCGGCGGACTCGGGGCCGCCGTGCGGCTGCGGCGCGAGGGCATCACCGACTTCGTCGTCCTGGAACGGGCGAGCAGCGTCGGCGGCACCTGGCGCGACAACAGCTATCCCGGGTGCGCGTGCGACGTGCCGTCCCACCTGTACTCGTTCTCCTTCGCGCCCCATCCCGACTGGCCCCGCTCCTTCTCCGGGCAGCGGCACATCCGCGCCTACCTGGAGCACGTCACCGACGTCTTCGGGCTGCGGCCCCACATCCGCTTCGACTCGGAGGTGAAGCGGATGGTGTGGGACGGCGAGCGGCTGTGCTGGGAGATCGAGACCAGCAGCGGCGGTCTCAGCGCGGACGTGGTCGTGTCGGCCGCCGGACCGTTGTCCGAGCCCAAGCTGCCGGACGTCCCCGGCCTCGACACCTTCCCCGGCAAGGTGTTCCACTCCGCCCGCTGGGACCACGACTACGACCTGCGCGGCAAGCGGGTCGCCATGGTCGGCACCGGCGCCTCGGCGATCCAGATCGTGCCGGCCGTCCAGCCGCTCGTGTCACGGCTCACCCTCTTCCAGCGCACCCCCGCCTGGGTCCTGCCCCGCGTCGACCGGCCCATCAGCGGCGCCGAACGCGCCCTGCACCGGGCGCTGCCCGTCACCACCAAGCTGCGCCGCGGACTGCTCTGGGGCATCAGGGAGTTGCAGGTCCAGGCGTTCACCAAGCACCCCGGTGAGCTCGGCTTCGTCGAGCGGCTGGCCAGGCGCAACATGGGTCGCGCGATCAAGGACCCGGCCCTGCGCGCCAAGCTCACCCCCGACTACCGCATCGGCTGCAAGCGGATCCTGCTGTCGAGCACCTACTACCCGGCGCTCGCACGGCCCAATGTCGACGTCGTGGCCGGCGGGCTGAGCGAGGTGCGCGGACCGACCGTCGTCGGGGCCGACGGGACCGAGGCCGAGGTCGACGCGATCGTGTTCGGGACCGGCTTCCACGTCACCGACATGCCCATCGCGGAGCGGGTCGTCGGCGCCGAGGGCAAGACCCTGGCCGAGAGCTGGGCCGGCGGGATGCAGGCGCTGCGCGGCGCCTCGGCCGCCGGGTTCCCCAACTGGATGACGATCATCGGGCCCAACACCGGCCTCGGGAACTCCTCCATGATCCTCATGATCGAGTCCCAGCTGAACTACCTGGCCGACTACCTCCGCCAACTGGACGTCCTCGGCGGCCGGGTCGCCCTCGACGCCCACCCCGGCGCCGTACGGGCCTGGAACCACCGGGTGCAGGAGCGGATGAAGCGCACGGTGTGGAACACCGGCGGCTGCACCAGCTGGTACCTCGACGAGAGCGGGCGCAACACCACCATCTGGCCCGGTACGACGAGCGAGTTCCGGCGGGAGACCCGCCGGGTCGACCTCGCCGAGTACGCCGTGCTGCGCAGCGTCCCGGCCGCGTCGAAGGACGACCGGGAGAACGCGGGGGCGGCCGCGTGAGCCGTCTCGTCCATGTCACCTCCGGCCCGTACGCCCCGCCCGCCGCCGCCCGTGAACTGACCGCCCGCTCCGCCGACGGCGCCCGGCTGCACGTCGAGGTGCACGGCCCCGAGCGGGCGCCCGCGGTCGTCCTCGCCCACGGCTGGACCTGCTCGACCGCCTTCTGGGCCGCGCAGGTCCGCGAACTGGCCGTCGATCACCGGGTCGTCGCCTACGACCAGCGCGGCCACGGACGCACTCCCGCGAGTCCGGCGTGCAGCACCGACGCGCTCGCCGACGACCTCGAGGCCGTCCTCACCACCGCCCTCGCGCCGGGGGAACAGGCGGTGGTCGCGGGGCACTCCATGGGCGGGATGTCGGTGATGGCCGCCGCCGGCAGGCCCGCGTTCCGCGCGCACGCGGCCGCCGTCCTGCTGTGCAGCACGGGCAGTTCGCGGCTGGTCGCCGAGTCGACGGTGCTGCCGCTGCGGCCGGGACGGCTGCGGAGCCGGCTGACCGGCCGCGTCCTCGGCTCCCGGGCCCCGCTCGGACCGGTCACGCCGCTCGCCCGCCGAATCCTCAAGTACGCGACGATGGGCCCCGATCCCACCCCGGACATGGTCGAGGCCTGCGCCCGCATCGTGCACTCCTGCCCGCGCGCGGTGCGTCACGCCTGGTCGCACGTGCTCGACGGGCTCGACCTCGACCACGCTGTCGCCCAGTTGCGGGTACCGGTCGAGATCGTCGTCGGCGGCGCGGACCGGCTCACCCCGCCCGTGCACGCCCGGTCGCTCGCCGCCGCGCTGCCGAACTGCCTCGGCGTCATTGAACTGCCCGGCGTCGGCCACATGACGCCCGTCGAGGCGCCCGGTCCGGTCACCGGGAGGATCCGGTCCCTGGCCGCCGCCCGCATACCCGCCGTACCCGCAGTCGAGGAGAGCGCATGAGCAGGGTGAGTCTCGAAGGAAAGGTCGCCGTCGTCACCGGAGCGGCGCGCGGCGTCGGGGAGTTGCTGGCGCGCAAGCTCTCCGCGCGCGGGGTGGAGTTGGCGCTGGTCGGGCTGGAGCCGGACGCGCTCAAGGACGTCTCCGCGCGGCTGCACGGCGGCAGCGGCCACTGGTACGCGGACGTCACCGACCACGAGGCGATGGTCCGGGTCGCCGAGGAGGTCCGGGAGCGGTTCGGCCGGGTCGACATCGTGGTCGCCAACGCCGGTGTGGCGACGGGCGGTCCGTTCGCCGACTCCGACCCGGAGTCCTGGCGGCGGGTGATCGAGGTGAACCTGATCGGATCGGCGGTCACCGCGCGGGCGTTCCTGCCGCTGCTCTTCGAGAGCCGCGGGTACCTGCTGCAGATGGCCTCGCTCGCCGCGATCACCCCCGCGCCGATGATGACGGCGTACTGCGCCTCCAAGTCCGGTGTGGAGGCGTACGCGCACGCGCTGCGGGCCGAAGTCGGCCACCGGGGCGTGAAGGTGGGCGTCGGGTACCTGTCGTGGACCGACACCGACATGGTGCGCGGGGCCGACCGGGACGACGTGATGCGGGAGTTGAGGCAGCGGCTGCCGTGGCCGTCGAACAGGACCTATCCGCTGGGGCCCGCGGTGGACCGCCTGGTGGCCGGCGTCGAGCGGCGGGCGAGCCATGTGTACGGGCAGTGGTGGCTGCGCGGGATGCAGGGCGTGCGCGGCTACCTGCCCGCGGTCGTCGGAACCGTGGGACAACGGGAGATGCGGCGGTTCGAAGGCCGGCTCACGGGCGTCCGCACGGGGTTGGTCGGGGCGGGCGGCAACGCCGATGAACAGCACCGGAACACGTTCCGTGACTGATCGACGTGCGTGGGGTGACGGGCCGTGTGAATCTGGTCGGGCAAGTTCCCCCACCCCACAACGGGAGTGAACCCACATGGGTATGAAGGACCAGTTCCAGGAGAAGTCCGGGCAGTTCCAGCAGCAGGCCAAGCAGCGCGCCCAGCAGGGCAAGGAGCAGATGCAGGACCGCGGCCGCCGGCGGGACGAGGACATGGACGAACAGCGGCGCCGGCGGGAGTCCGAGGAGCGTGTCGACCAGGACTACGAGGTCTGACGCCGAGCACGTCTGAGCACGTCGTGCGCTGAAGTGGAAGGGGCGCCCCGTGGCGAAGGGGCGCCCCCTCTCACGTCCGGGCGGCAGCTCTCACGTCCGGGGCGGCAGCTTCGGCCGGGAGCGGTCGGGTACGTCGCGGTATGTGGGGGGCGTCGCCGGAGGGTCGGCCTCCAGCAGTTCGAGGGCGAGCCGTACCGCGTCGTCGAGCACCGCGTACCGGCCCTCGGCCCAGTCCAACGGGGTGCGCAGCGCCTCCAGGTCGGGTTCGACGCCCTTGTTCTCCACGGACCAGCCGTACGCGTCGAACCAGGCCGCGTTCATCGGCACCGTGATCACCGTGCCGTCGCCGAGCCGGTGCCGGCCGGTCATGCCGACCACCCCGCCCCAGGTGCGCTGGCCCACCACCGGGCCCAGTCCCAGCAGTTTGAACGCGGCGGTGATCATGTCGCCGTCTGAGCTGGTCGCCTCGTCCGCGAGGGCCACGACCGGTCCGCGCGGGGCGTCGGAGGCGTACGACACCGGCTGGGCGTCGCGGGTGAGGTCCCAGCCGATGACGGTGCGGGTCAGCTTCTCGACGACGAGTTCGCTGATGTGGCCGCCCGCGTTGCCGCGCACGTCCACGATCAGCGCGGGACGGGACATCTCCATGCGCACGTCGCGGTTGAACTGGGCCCAGCCGGAGCCGCCCATGTCCGGGATGTGCAGATAGCCGCACCGGCCTCCGCTCAGCTCCCGCACCACCGCGCGGCGTTTGGCGACCCAGGCCTGGTAGCGCAGCGGCGTCTCGTCGACGAGCGGGACGACGGCGACCCGGCGGGGCGGTCCTTCGCCCCCGGCGGGGACGAACGTCAGCTCCACGGTGGTGCCGCCCGCCCCCGCGAGCAGTGGACAAGGGCCTGTGGCCGGGTCCACCGGGCGGCCGTCGACGTGGGTGAGGACCGCGCCCTCGCGGATGCCGGAGCCGGCCAGCGGGGAGCGGGCGCGGGAGTCGGAGGAGTCGCCGGGCAGGATGCGCCGGACCGCCCAGCCTCCCTCCCGGAGGACGAAGTCGGCGCCGAGCAGGCCCTGGCGGCGCTGGTAGTGCGGAGGGCCCTCGCTGCGGCGTGCGGCGGTGACATAGGCGTGGGAGGTGCCGAGTTCGCCGAGCACCTCACGCAGCAGGTCGGCGAACTCGTCGGGGGACGATATCCGTTCGACCAGCGGACGGTACTGCTCCAGGACCGCGTCCCAGTCGATGCCGCACATGTCCGGTTCCCAGAAGTGGGCGCGGACCAGCCGCCCGGCCTCCGCGTACGCCTGGCGCCACTCGGCGGCCGGGTCGGCCTCGTGCAGGATGCGGCGGGAGTCGATCCACACCGTGGAGTCGCTGTCGCCGGGCTCGGTGGCGGGCATCGCGCGCAACTCGCCCTCGTCGGCCACGACCAGCCGGGCGCCGTCGCCGCTGACCGCGAAGAAGTCCAGGCCGGCGACGAGTTCGGACCTCTTGGCCTGGTTGATGTCGAAGTGTTCCAGGGCGGGCCGGCCACTGGTGTCGTCGGGGTTGACGAACGTCTCGCCGAGCGCGCCGGAGATCGGCCAGCGCAGCCACACCAGGCCGCAGCCCGCGACCGGGCACAGCCCCGAGTACTTGGAGGCGGTCACGGGGAAGGGCGTGACCCTGCTCTCCAGGCCCTCCGCCTCCACGGTCACCGTGCCGCCCTCGCCGCCCTCCTCCGCGTCCGCGCGCTCCACCGGGTCCAGTCCCCCGGCGGCCGGGCGGCCCTCGGGGTTGAGGGCGAACGGGGAGGGGGTCGCCGACGACAGCGGCACCAGGTACGGACGGCAGCCCAGCGGGAAGGACAGGTCGCCGGTGTGCACGTCGTACACCGGGTCGAAGCCGCGCCAGGAGAGGAAGGCGAGGTAACGGCCGTCGCGGGTGAAGACCGGGTTCTCGTCCTCGAAGCGCCCGCCTGTGACGTCGAGGACCAGCCGGTCCTCGATCCGGGCGAGTTTGATCTGCCGCAGCGACCGCCCGATCACGGGGTGGGACCAGGCCAGCCACGCCCCGTCGGGGGAGAAGGCGAGGTCGCGCACCGGCCCGTTGCCGGAGTGGACCAGTTCGGTGACCTCCCCCCGGCCCTCCTCGCCGGTGTCGACCAGCAGCAGCCGTCCGTCGTGGGCGGCGACGGCCAGCCGCTCCCCGTCCGGGTCGGCCACCGTCTCCAGCACCCGGCCCAGCTTCCCGGCGGCGATCCGTCGGGGGGCGCGCTGACCGGTGGCGCGGGGCAGGGAGGCGATCTCGACGGCGTCCTCTCCCTCGGAGTCCGTCACGTACGCGACCCGGCCGCCCGCGCCGAGCATCTCCGGCAGCCGGACCCGTACGCCCGGGGTGTCGGCGAGGGCACGCGCGGGGCCGTCGCGGTGGGTGAGCCAGTACAGGCTGCCGCGGACCACGACGGCGCTCGCGCGGCCGGTCTCGTCGACCGAGACGCCGTCGAGGTGGTGGGCGGCGGGCACCTGGTAGGGGCGCCGCCCGGCCCGCGGGCCGTTCAGCGACACGTCGAGCCGGCGCGGGACGGAACCGGGGGCCAGGTCGTCCACCAGCCACAGATCGCCGGCGCACTGGTAGACGACCCGGGTGCCGTCGCTGGCGGCGTGCCGGGCGTAGAAGGCGTCGTGGTCGGTGTGGCGGCGCAGGCCGGAGCCGTCGTACGCGCACGAGTACAGGTTGCCGACGCCCTCGTGGTCGGAGAGGAAGGCGATCCGGCCGCCGACGAACATCGGGGAGTGCAGGTGGCCGTCGAGTCCGTCGAGCAGCCGCTGCCCGTGCAGCCACAGCCGGCCCGTGGCGCCGCCCCGGTAGCGCTTCCAGGAGGCCGGTTCGTGCGGCGGGGTGCCGGTGAGCAGCAGCGACCTGCGCTCCCCGGCGATGTCGGCGACCTGGATGTCGGAGACCGGGCCCCAGGGCAGTTTGCGGCCCGGGCTGCCGTCGCGGGCGAGTTTGTAGGACCAGGTGAAGTACGAGAAGGGCTCACCGTGCGAGGTGACGGCGAGGATCTCGGCGTGGCCGCCCTCGTCGGGGGGCGCCCAGCCGCAGACCCGGGTGTCGGAGCTGCCCCAGTAGGTGAGGCGCCGGCCCGGCCCGCCGTCCACCGGGACGAGGTGCACCTCGGGGTCGAGGCTGCGCCAGCTCGTGTACGCGATGTGGCGGCCGTCGGGGGAGAAACGGGGGTGGCCGAGCCTGGTGCGGTCGACGGTGAGCCGCCAGGCGCGGCCCGGCCCGTCGAGCGGGGCGAGCCAGAGGTCGTCCTCGGCCACGAAGCACAGCAGGTCGCCCTCGAGGTGCGGCAGACGCAGATAGCTCACCTTCCCCATGCTTTGCCGGGGGCCGGAGCCCGGCAACTTATGAGTAACCGACAACCGTGACGCAGACCACGAACGAAACCGTTTCGTTTCGTTCGTGAGGTGGAGTACCTTCGTCCTGTACGAAACCGTGTCGTTTCTTTGACACGGCGGACACCGGAGCGGAAGGTGAACGGTATGAGCGAAGCAGCGACGACGCGTCGAAGCCGGATCACCCCCGAGCGCGAGGCCGAACTGTACGGGGCCGTGCTCGACCTGCTCCGCGAGGTCGGCTACGACGCCCTCACCATGGACGCCGTGGCGGCCCGCACCCGGTCCAGCAAGGCCACCCTCTACCGCCAGTGGGGCGGCAAGGCCGAGCTGGTGGTGAGAGCGATGCGCAGCCAGAAGTCCGGCGGCATCGCCGGCATCGACACCGGGACCCTGCGCGGCGACCTGCACGCCATCGTCGGCCGTGAGGACGACTGCACCATGGAACGGAACGCCGCCCTGATGCGCGCGCTCGCCATGGCCGTCCACATGAACGACGATCTCCGCCAGGCGTTCAAGGAACTCCTGGTCGAACCGGAGATGGAGGAGTTCCGGCGGATGATCCGGCGCGCGGTCGACCGGGGCGAGATCAGCCCCGGCAACCCGGCGCTGGACTACATGGTGCACATGCTCGTCGGCGCGTTCGCCACGCGGACGCTGATCGACGACCTGCCGCCCACGCGGGAGTTCCTCACCTCGTACATCGACGCCGTGGTGCTCCCCGCCCTCGGCGTGCCCCTTCACTGACCGTCCCCGCAGTCAGCCACCACCTGACGTCACCGCTCACGTCGTCGGGCCGATCACCCCTGCCCCGAAGCAACCACGACCTGACCGGGAGTACGCCCTCGTGGCCACTTTCCTCTACCGACTCGGCCGGTTCGCCTTCAGGCGACGGCACCTCGTAGCCCTGTTCTGGGTGGCGCTGCTGGCGCTCGCGGGCGCCGGAGCCGCCGGCGCCCCGGCGGCCGGCAACTCGTCCTTCTCCATCCCCGGCACCGAGGCCCAGAAGGCCTTCGACCTGCTGGAGGAGCGCTTCCCCGGCTCCAGCGCCGACGGGGCGACCGCACGCGTCGTCTTCAAGGCGCCGGCCGGCGAGAAAATGACCGACGCCGACCACAGGAAGACCGTCCAGGACACCGTCGACACCCTCGGCGGCGGCTCCGAGGTCGCCGGCGTCACCGACCCGTACCAGGGCGGCGGCGTCAGCCAGGACGGCACCACCGCCTACGCCTCGGTGACCTACAAGGTCTCCGGCATGGAGCTGGAGGACGCCTCCCGCGACGCCCTGGAGGGCGCCGCCGAGGACGCCCGCGACGCCGGGCTGACCGTGGAGATCGGCGGTGACGCCCTCCAGGCCGTACCGCACACCGGAACCGCCGAGATCATCGGTATCGGCGTCGCCGCGGTCGTCCTCGTCATCACCTTCGGCTCGCTGCTCGCGGCCGGACTGCCGCTGCTCACCGCCGTCATCGGCGTGGGCATCGGGGTCTCCGGCATCACCGCGCTGGCCGGCATGCTGGACCTCGGCTCCACCACCTCCGTCCTGGCCAGCATGATCGGCCTCGCGGTGGGCATCGACTACGCGCTGTTCGTCGTCTCCCGCTACCGGGCCGAACTGGCCGAGGGCCGCGAACGCGAGGAAGCGGCCGGCCGGGCCGTCGGCACGGCGGGCTCCGCGGTGGTCTTCGCCGGACTGACCGTCGTGATCGCCCTGGTGGGCCTGTCGGTCGTCAACATCCCGATGCTGACCAAGATGGGCATCGCCGCCGCCGGCACGGTCGCCCTCGCGGTCCTGATCGCCCTCACCCTCATCCCCGCCCTGCTCGGCTACGCGGGCCGCCGGATCCGTCCGGCCGGCGAGAGGAGCAAGCTGTTCGGCGGTGACCGCGCCGCGAAGAAGCCGCAGCGCCCCAACACGGGCACCCGCTGGGCGAGCTTCGCCGTCCGCCGCCCGGTGGCCGTCCTGCTGCTCGGCGTCATCGGTCTGGGCGCCGCGGCCGTCCCGGTGGCCTCGCTGGAACTGGGCCTGCCCGACGACGGCTCGCAGCCGACGTCCACGACCCAGCGCCGCGCCTACGACCTGCTCTCCGAGGGCTTCGGCCCCGGCTTCAACGGCCCGCTGGTGGTCGTGGTCGACGCGAAGGGCAGCGACGACCCGCAGGCCGTGTTCCAGCAGGCCGGCGACGCCATCAAGGGCCTCGACAACGTCGTGAACGTCGGCCCGGCACAGCCCAGCAAGGCCGGCGACACGGCGACGATCACCGTCGTCCCCGACGCCAAGCCCTCCTCGGTGACCACCGAGGACCTGGTGCACGACATCCGCGACGCGGGCGCGGACATCCAGGCCGACACCGGCGCCGACGTCCTGGTCACCGGTGCCACGGCGATGAACATCGACGTCTCGCAGAAGCTCAACGACGCGCTGGTGCCGTACCTGGTCCTGGTGGTCGGCCTGGCCTTCCTGCTGCTGATCGTGGTCTTCCGCTCGATCCTGGTCCCGCTGAAGGCGGCCCTCGGCTTCCTGCTGTCCGTCATGGCGGCCCTCGGCGCGGTCGTCGCGGTCTTCCAGTGGGGCTGGCTGTCCGGCCTGATGGGCGTCGAGGAGACCGGCCCGATCATGTCGATGATGCCGATCTTCATGGTCGGCGTGGTCTTCGGACTGGCCATGGACTACGAGGTGTTCCTCGTGACCCGGATGCGGGAGGCCTACGTCCACGGCGAGAAGCCCGCCCAGGCCGTGGTGACCGGCTTCAAGTACAGCGCGCGGGTGGTGACCGCGGCGGCGGTCATCATGATGGCGGTCTTCTCCGGCTTCATCGGTTCCAGCGACTCGATGGTCAAGATGATCGGCTTCGGCCTCGCGGTCGCCGTCCTCTTCGACGCGTTCGTCGTCCGTATGGCGATCGTCCCGGCGGTACTGGCCCTGCTCGGCGAGAAGGCGTGGTGGCTGCCGAAGTGGCTGGACCGCGCCCTGCCCAACGTGGACGTCGAGGGCGAGGGCCTGCGCACGGAGGACGACCGCAAGGACGAGGACCGGGAACTCACGAGGGCCTGACCGTCCGACCGCCTGAACGAGTACGCAGAACCGGCCGGTGAGGGCTCCGTGGGGACGGGGCGCCCTCACCGGCTTCCCTTCCGCTCTCCGCCGGAATGCGGTCGCATGCCCTCTGCACCGGCCGCTAGCGTGCCCTGTATGACGACAGCCGCCACCGACGCCGAGGGCTCCGGAGCCCACCCGCGGTTCGCCGAGGCCCTGCGGGACCTGGGGCTCGGGGACGTGATCCCGCAGGTCCGCCGCTTCCCCGAAGCCACCCGCACCGCCGCCGAGGCCGCCACCGCGCTCGGCTGCGAGCTCAGCCAGATCTGCAAGTCCCTGATCTTCGCCGCCGACGGAGTGCCGGTGCTGGTGCTCATGGACGGGGCGTCCCGTGTCGACGTCGAGCGGGTCCGGGAGGAGCTCGGCGCCGGCCGGGTCACCCGGGCCAGGGCCGACGTCGTGCGCGAGACCACCGGGTACGCCATCGGCGGCGTGCCGCCCTTCGGCCACCGCACGAGGACCCGGGTCCTCGCCGACCGCTCCCTGCTCGGCCACGCCACCGTGTGGGCGGCGGCCGGTACCCCGTACACCGTCTTCCCGATGGAACCCAAGACGCTGATCGCCCACGCCGGCGGGACCCTCGTGGACGTGCGCGAGCGCACCGCGTGACCCCGCTGGTGACCGCGGCCGTCCTGCTCGCCGCGGTCGCCCACGCCGGCCGGAACGCCATCGCGCACCGGATCACCGACAAGCCGGCCGGATGCACGCCGATCTCCAGCGGCGGGCTGCCGACCGGACTGTCGGCGGTGCCGTTCGCGCCGTTCCGGGAGGGTGCGCAGGCACAGGGCGAGGCGCACCCTGGAATGAGAGATTCCGGAGGTGACCGTCATGATGCACACCGCAGTGGGATGGCACGTGGACCTGGAGTTCGAGGAGGACGACCGGCAGACGCGCGCCGCCGCGATGGTCCGGCTGCCCGACGGGACCGAGGTGCGGGCCCACGGCCACGCGAGCCGGCACCACACCGACCCCCATCAGCCGCGGGTCGGGGAGGAGATCGCCGGCGCACGCGCGCTGAACGAACTCGCCATGCAGATGCTCACCAAGGCGCACGGCGAGATCGACGACGCGTCGGGCCGTGTCTCGCACCCGATCCACGTCTAGCCGCGGCTAGGCCGTCAGGGACTGCCGTACCGCCCGTATCAGCGCCTGGGCCCTGGGATCCGCCGTCACCGTCCTGCGGAAGCCGTTGGTGACGTAACCGAAGGCGATGCCGGACTCCGGGTCGGCGAAGCCGAGGGAACCGCCGCGGCCGGGATGGCCGAAGGAGCCCGGGGCCAGGAAGGGGGAGGCGCCGCCGTGCAGCATGTAGCCGAGCCCGAAACGGGTGCCGACGACCAGCACCCGGTCGGGGCCGGCCGACTCCTCGGCGCGGGCGAGTTCGACGGTGGCCGGGTCGAGGAGGCGTGCGCCGTCGACCGGGCCGATCAGTGAGGCGTAGAAGCGGGCCAGCCCGTCCGCCGTCGCGATCCCGCCCGCGGCGGGCAGGGCCGCCGCGCGGAACACCGGGTCGTTCTGGTCCGGGAAGGGGGTGATCGCCGCGAAGGCGCGGCGGGTGAGGGAGGACGGGTCGGCGTAGGCGTCGGTGACCGAGCGCCTGGGGCGGGCGCGGAGCGTCCCGGACGGCTCGGGTGCCTCGATCCTGCCGACCGTGCCGACGCGGTGGGCCCGCGCCTTCGGCAGCCCCACCCACAGGTCCAGGCCCAGCGGGCCGGCGATCTCCGACGCGATCCACTCGCCGCAGCCCCGGCCGGTCACGCGGCGCACCAGCTCGTCGACCAGCCAGCCGTAGGTCAGCGCGTGATAGCCGTGGGCGGTGCCCGGCTCCCACACGGGGGCCTGCCCGGCGACCGCCTCGGCGGCCCGCACGGGGTCGGTCGCCTCGTGCGGGGTGAGCGGACGGTCGAGGACGGGAAGCCCGGCGCGGTGGTTCAGCACGTGCCGGACCGGCAGTCGCTCCTTGCCGTGCGCCTTGAACTCCGGCCAGTACGCGCCGACCGGCGCGTCCAGGTCCAGCTCGCCGCGCTGGTGCAGCAGCAGCGGTACGGCGGCGGCGACGCCCTTGGTCGCCGAACGCACGACCTGTGCGGTCTCCCGTCGCCAGGGCTCGGTGCCGTCGACGTCCCTCATCCCGGCCCACAGGTCGACGACCCTGTGTCCGTCCCGGTACACGGCGACGGCCGCGCCCCGGTCCCCGAGCACGTCGAAGTTCCGCGCGAACGCCTCCCGGACCGGCTCGAAGCCCTCGGTCACTGTGCCGTGCACGTCGACGCCCACGTTCCCGTCCGTCCTTCCGCTCGTCCGTGACAGTGCGTGCAACCGTGCCGGTCCGCCCGTGATTCCCGGCCGGAGCCGACCGGGCGCGGTCGTCACGCACGGCCGAGCGCGGCCGGCCCGCCGTCGGCGAAGAGGCGGCCTGCGCCGGCAGGACGACGGTGACGCAGAGGACGCTCGTGAAGGGACCGACGAGGATCATGGCGGGGGCGCCGCCGAGCAGACGGCCGCCGGTGCCCGCCGCGACGGGGGAGCGCGGCATCGGCACGGAGAAGACGAACGCCGCCACCGGTCCGGCCGGCGGCGCGGTCCGCTCGTCGAGTTCCCGGCGCGCGCCGCGCAGGCTCACGGCGATCGCGCCGGCGGCGGACCTGCGGTGGACCGGCGATCGCGCCTGCGGTGGACCTGCGGCGGTGGACACGGGGGCGTCGGTGAAGTCGAGGAATCCGTCGGGTGCGTGCACGGACCCGGGGATGCGGACTGTTGCCCGTGATGCGCAGGAGCGATCCGATGGTCCTGCCCCGCGTATGACTCATCGGTGACATACGCCTCTCGGAAGCGCGAACTCCGGATCCAGGGCACGATGGAACGGAGGGCGGGCGGACGGCCTGCACGCCCTTCCTGCAGATCGCCGCCGCGTAAGGGGCCACCGATGTCCGCAGTGGAGCAGCACACGCGAGCCCACATCGTCACCGACGTCCTGGACGAGGACCGCGGAGCGGTACCCGTGGTGCTGCGCTACGACCCCGACCGGGACCCCCACTGCGTCCGCATGGCGCTCCCGGGCGCCGCGCCCCGCGAGTGGGCCGTCGCGCGGGACCTCCTCGAGCAGGGCCTGCACGCCCCCGCGGGCCGGGGCGAGACACGGGTGTGGCCGTGCGGCCGCGTCCAGACCGTGGTCGAGTTCCACACCGCGCGGGGCGTGTCGGTGGTGCAGTTCGAGACGAGGACCCTGACGCGGTTCCTGCGGCGGACCCGTGCGGCCGCCGCCGAACCCGTCCCGCACTGACCCCCGGCCGGCTCAGCCGCCGCTCCTCAGCAGCGCCGCCACGATCGGTCCGGCCGTCGAACCGCCGTGGCCGGCCTTCTGGACCACACCCGCGGCCGCCAGGTCCCCGCGGTACGCGGTGAACCAGCCGTTGGGCTTCTCCTGCCCGTCGACCTCGGCCGACCCGGTCTTGGCGCCGGCCTGCCCGCTCACCCCGGCCATCGCCTCCGCCGCCGTGCCGTAGGCCGCGGTGTACGACATCAACTCCCGCAGCTGCGCCAGCGTGCCGGCCGACAGGGTGCGCGAGGCCGTCGCGAGCTTCCGCCCGTCGACCTCGGGGGAGACCAGGTACGGCTGGCGGAAGACGCCCGACTGGACCGTCGCCGACACCGACGCCATGTTCAGCGGGTTCATCCGCACCCCGCCCTGGCCGATCAGGGAGGCCCCCATCGGGGCCGCCGACTGCACCGGCACCGAGCCGTCGAAGGTCGGCACACCGACCTGCCAGTCGTTCCTCCCCAGCCCGAACACCTGCTGGGCCTGCTCGGTCAGGTCGTCGTCCTCCAGTTCGGGCGCCTGGCTGATGAAGGCCGTGTTGCAGGAACGGGCGAAGCTCGCCTTGAACGTGCCGTCCTTTATCTCGAACTCGTCGTCGTTCTGGAACTTCCAGCCGCCGTAGCTGAAGTACTTCGGGCACGGGTGCTTCTCGTCCGTCGAGGCGAGCCCCTTCTCGATCAGCATCGAGGCGGTGACCACCTTCATCGTGGAGCCCGGGGCCAGCGAACCGAGGAACGCGGTGTTGAAACCGTGCGAGGAGTTGGCCACCGCCAGGATCTCGCCGGTCGACGGGCGCACCACCACCACCGACGCCCGCTCCTTCCTCGCCACCTGCGCCTCGGCGGCGGCCTGCAGGGACGGGTCCAGCGTGGTCCTCACCGTGCCGGGCGTGCCCTCGCTCAGCTCGAGGAGGGTCTTGTCGGACAGCTCCGCCTTCTTCGACTCCTTGCCGCGCACGATCCGCAGCTCGACGCCGGCCTCGCCGCCCGCCTTCTCGCCGTACTTCTCGCGCAGCCCGTCCAGCACCGACCCCAGGGACGGGTACGCGGCGGTGGTCAGCTCGTCGCCGTCCCGGTCCAGCGCCTTGACGGGCGGGGTGCCCGCCTCGCCGGTGACCAGCTTGTCGCCGTCCTTGAGCTCGGGATGCACGACGGCGGGCCGCCAGGCCACCCGCGGCGCCCCGTCCCCGTCCCGGCGCACGACGGTCAGCGCGCTGTCGTACGCCAGCGGTTTGCCGGCCCCCTCGTACGACACCGTGCCCTTGACCGCGAAGGGGACCTCGATGCCGGAGCGGGCGCCCGCGGTGAGGGTGACGTCCGTGATCCGGGCGTCCTCGGCGTAGGCGGTGAGCAGGGCGGCCGCGGCCTTCGGGTCGTCGGTGGCGGCGGCCGCCTCGTCCGCCTTCCCGGCCTGCCAGGCGGTGAGGAAGCGCTCGGCCGCGGAGGTGACCTCGTCGGCGGAGAGCGGGCCGGTCCGTACGGCCTCGGCCGCGGAGGCCGTACGGGTGCCGTCCTCGGCGCCGCCGAGGAGCGCGTAGGCGCCGAACCCGGCGCCACCGACGACCGCGGCGATCACTCCGCCGAGCACGACGGGCCTCGTCCTCCGCCTCTCGGCGGCGTTCTTCTTGTTCTTCCCCACTGCTTCCCGTTCCTCCGCTGTCCGCCGGGCTCCCCGTGGCCCTCGTGGTGCTCACGTGCGCCAACGACGGCCACCACCCTAAAGTCCCGCCCCGGGCCCGGCGCGGTCAGCCGGCCGCTCGTAGCACGGCTGCGACAATCGGACCGGCCGCGTCGCCGCCGTGGCCGCCCTGCTGGGCCATGGCCGCCGCCGCCACGTCGTTCCGGAAGCCGGTGAACCAGCTGTCGGAGGTGTCGTTGCCGTCGACCTCGGCGGAACCGGTCTTCGCGCCGATGTCGCCGCCGAGCCCGGCCATGGCCTCCCGGGCGGTGCCCTGCGTGGCGGTGAGCCGCATCATCTGCCTGAGCTGGGCGGCGGTGCCCGCCGGGAGCCCCTTGGCCTGCGCCAGCAGGCGGCCGTCGAGGTCGGGGGAGACCAGGTACGGCTGGCGGAAGGCGCCGGTGATCGCGGTGGCCGTCACCGAGGCCATGTTCAGCGGGTTCATCTGCACCTGGCCCTGGCCGATGGCGTTCGCCGCACGGTCCGGGCCGGCGACGGCGGGGACGCTGCCGTCGAAGGAGCCGATGCCGGTCTTCCAGTCGTTGCGGCCGAGCCCGAACCGCTCCTGGGCCTCCTGGGTGAGCGAGGCGTCGCTGAGCGGCTCCTCGTCGATGAGCTTGATGAAGGCCGTGTTGCAGGAGCGCAGGAAGCTGTCGGCGAGGCTGGCGCCCTCGTTCGGCTCCATGCCGGTGAGGTTCTTGAAGGTCTGGCTCTGCCAGGTCGCGGTGGGCGGGCAGGGCGCCGGGCCGTTCATCGAGGTCACGCCGTTGTCGATGAGCATGGCGGCGGTGATGATCTTCATGGTGGAGCCGGGGGCGACCTGGCCCTCGAAGGCCGCGTTGAACCCGTCGTCGCGGTGGTTGGCCACCGCCAGCACCTCACCGGTGCTCGGCTTGACCGCCACCACCGACGACCTGGCGTACTGCCGCACCGCCTTCTCGGCCGCCTCCTGCGCCCCGGCGCTGAGAGTGGTGCGCAGCTTGCCCGGCCGTCCCTCGGCGAGGGTCAGCAGCGGGGTGTCGGCGGCCGGTCCGTCCGCGGCGCCCTCGGCGTGCCTGATCACCAGCTCGACGCCGGGGGTGCCGCCCGCCTTCTCGCCGTACTTCTGGCGCAGGGTGTCCAGGACCGGTCCGAGGGAGGGGTACTTCTCCTCCGTCAGCACCGTGCCGTCGCGGCCCACCGCCTCGATGGGCGGCTGCGCGGACTCCTCGGTGACGAGGGTGTCGCCCTCCCCCAGATCGGGGTGGACGACGGACGGCGCCCAGTCGACCAGCGCCCGCCCGGTGGTCTTCCCGCGCACCACGGTCAGCTCGCTCTCGTAGTCCAGCGCCTTCGACCTCCCGTCGTACGAGACGGTCGCCTTCACCGTGAACGGCACGGTGGCGCCGGCGGCCGTGCCGGGCGTTATCTCGACGTCGCCTATGCGGGCGTCGTCGCCGTACGCCGTCAGCAGCGCGCCGGCCTCCTGCGCGTTGTTCGTGTACGACGCCGCCTGCGCCGCCTGCCCCTTCTCCCAGGCCGCGAAGAAGCTCCTGGTGGTCTTCTCGACCTCCGCGCCGTCCGGCGGCCCGGACTTCTTCGTCCCCGCGGCGCTCGCGCCGCTCCCCCCGTCGCCGTTCACAGCCGACACGATGTTGTAGACGCCGTACCCGGCCCCGCCCACCATCACCGCGAACACGCCGCCGACGACGGCGGTCTTGACCCCCTTGCCCATCGTGCGCTCCCCCTCCGCCAGGCCCCCCACGCCTTATGAACGTGTTCAAAAAGCCCGGTGAGTGAGCACTCTATGCGCAGGGGGTGACAACCGGGGCGGCTGTTCCCGTTTGTTGTCCGAACGGAGATCCGCCCGAGCGCCGGAACGGCTCAAACCCAGGTGTCCAGCCACATCCGCGCCCGCCAGTCCTCGATGGGGATCGGGGTGCCGGTGTAGATGGGCCAGAAGTAGATGAAGTTCGCGCGATCCGGCCCCGTAGGGCCCCGACCAGGACGTTCGTCTCTGGCCGGGGCCGGATCAGGCGGCTTGGGCCGTCCCTGGGCCGTGATCTTGAGAGTCGGACGCCAGATAGAGGCTGTCGACGGCCTTCCGGGTGCGCCCCTCGCTGCTCGGCATCAGGTGCGTGTACGTCCGGAGCGTGAACCCCGGATCGCTGTGACCGAGGTACTGACTCAGGGCCCGGATGTTCTCGCCGGCGTCCAGCAGCACGGACGCGTAGAAGTGCCTGAGAGCGTGCATCCCGTGTTCGCGCGCGGACGCGTAGCGCTCGCCCGGCTTCGCCTTGGGGATGACGCCGGCGGCGGCCAGGGCGGGCTTCCAGTGGTGATCGTTGAAGACGCTCACGCGTACGTGGTTGCCCTCGACTCCGCTGAAGATGAGCCGCTTGGTGACGAGAGGGCCGTCAGGCGTACGCCAGGGAAGTGTCACGTCGATCGGCTCGCACTCCTTGGCGTGGTCCCGGAGAACGGCCGCCACAGCCTTGGGAAGCGGCACGTCCCGGACCTTGCCGCCCTTGGGGAGGGCGAACACGTACTTGCCCCGGATCCGCTTGAGTTGATGGCCAACAGCCAGCCATCCGCCCTCGAAGTCGAGTTCGTCGATGGCCAGACCGAAGATCTCGCCCTGCCGCAGTCCGCATCCTGCCCCGGCATCCACGGCGGCCTGGTAGCGCCGGGGGAGGGCTGCGCGCACGCCGAAGACCTGCTCTGCGGTCCACGGGACGACGCGCGGTTTACCGGCCTTCGGAAGCTGCACCGTGCGGGCGCGGCAGGGGTTCTTGCTGAGTAGTCCGTCGTCGACTGCCGCGCTCAGCGCTGCGGAAACCGTGCCCACGATGATGCGCCGGTGCGACTCCGCCGGCACCGTGGCTTCAAGGGCGGCGATCCAGGCACGGATGTGCTCGGGCTTGAACGAGCCGAGCGGGCGCGAGCCGATGTGCGGATAGGCGTGCAGCCGGAGCCGACGCTCCGCGGCCTCACGGCTGTTGATTTCGCCGGTGTGCGTCTGCACCCAACGTTCCGCGTACTGCCGGAACGTCGTCCGGGAGGCTCGCGGGTCGACGTACTGACCGCGCGACATGTCCGCCTCGATGTGCGCGAGCCACTGTTTGGCGAGCCGCAGCTCCTTGTCACGGAACGACTTGCTCTTCTCGGTGCCGTCCGGGCCGACGTACCGGGCGCGGTAGCGGAGACCCGTTCCGTGACGGTCGGTCTTGGCCTTGACGGGCTTCCCGTTGGCGTCGGTCTCGGTCTTGTACCAGCGGTCTTGGATGTGGCCTGCCATGTGGCGGCGGTCCTCTCTCAACACACAGCAGGGAGAGCCGCGCACGGCGGTTCTCCCTGCTGTCTGCGGTGGTGTCTGGCTAGGCGGCGGTGGCGCTGTTCTTGAGGCCGGTGACGTAGGCGCGTACGTCGGCGGGGTCGTAGCGGAGGTGCTTGCCGATGCGGAAGCCGGGCGGGCCGGTGCGCTTCTTGCGCCACTGGTAGACGGTCTCCAGGGGCACTTCGAACATCTCGACGATGTCGGCGGGGGTGAGGTACCGGTCGGGGAGGCCGCCGCGGAGAGTGGCGCGGGGGTCGGGGTCTGTCGGCTGTGCCATAGGGACTCCAAGCGGGGAGGGCATGGCCGCCTCTGTCCGAGGTGCGGAATTCTGCGTCATCGCGTCACCTGTGACACGCGTCGCTCTGACCTGCGGTCTCGCGGTGACGCAGAGCTTCTGAGCGCGTCATCTGGTGACGCAGGCCTTCGTCACTAGATGACGCAGGTGACGCGGGATGACGCAGCCTCCGCCACCTGCGTCACTGCTGTAACGGCAGGTCGCCAGACATTTGCCGTCTTCGGGTGACGCAGGTGACGCAGCGTCCCTTTCCTTCGGACAAGAGAAGGGGGTGTCCGTTGTGGTGCGCGGTTCAAGCGCGAAGAAGGAGCCGCTTGGCGGCGCGACCATTGCAGGGCGGCTGCGCCGCCGAACAGCAAGAGGAGCACGCCGGGCGGGGGTGCTCCTCTTGCTTGTGCAGGGGCGTGATGTCGCCGGTCAGAACGCCGGTGCCTGCTCGTGCGGGGGCGGCGGGGCCGGGGGCCGGGTCATCTCGATGTAGCGGGCCGTGCTGGTGCGGCCCCAGTCGATGAGGACGCCGCGGGCGGCGAGGGTGGGCTGAAGGCGCTTGAGGCGGTCCGAGAGCACCTTGCCCGTGGTCGGCCACCCCTTGGGCAGGGGACGGCACTCCTCACCGCCGTAGAGGCCGGTGAGGCAGTGCAGCCACTCGGTGGACGTCATCCGCTGCTCCGCCCCGGCGTCCAGGCCGGCGGCGTACTTCAGCACGGTCTGCGCCAGTAGGTCGCCCTCGATGACGTCGTCGTTCAGGTCGTCCAGGGCGGCCCGGTAGGCGCCCAGCGCTCCGAGACCGGTCGCCGCGTCCAGCTGCGCGCACAGATGGGCGAAGTCGGCCATGCGCAGGTCGGTGGGGATGTCCGCATCCGCCGCGCGCACCTGCACGGTGAGGTCCAGGAGGGAGCCCAGGATCACGGGTAGGGCCTCTTCGAACTCCGCCCACAGCTCCGCTTCGGTGCGCCGGGTATGGGGGCGTTCCAGGCGGAGCGGCAAAAGCCGTTCGGCGAGGTCGGGCCGGATGACGCCCACGTCGATGCCGGTCAGCAGTAGAGGGCGGCGGTAGCGGGCGCGGACGACGTCCCCGTCGGTGTAGAGGGCGCGCTTGATGGTCTCGGCACCGGTGACGATGCAGCACATCAGGTCGGACAGATCCGGGGCGAGGTGAGAGAGGTTGTCCAGGGCGGTGACCCATCCGGCGGCCACAGCCGCGATCAGGTTCTCCTCGTCCTTCGGTGCCCGGCGCAGGTCGCCAGTCATGCCCTCGATGATCCGCACGAGCATCCGGCCGCCGGTGGACTTCCCCGCGCCCTGCGGGCCGGTGAGGAACGGGGCGGGCACGGGCACGGACGGCTCGAGGCAGCCGATGAGCCAGGCAATGGCCAGGCACTCGGTCTCGGCGGTGGCGAAGTTGCACAACCGCAGCAGGGCGTCGATGCCCTTGCCATCGGTATCCTTGGCGGGCAGGGGCAGTTCCCCGGTGAGCTGGGTGCGCCGCCAGCACACCTCACGCGGGTCGGGAATGGTGATGTCCCAACCAGTGGGGTGGATACGGACCGACCGCCCGTCGTCGCGGCCCAGGTCCAGCCACGTCGCCCCGTCGAATCCGGGGGCGACGCGGATGTGGACGGGCTGTACTTGCTGGCTCATCGCCAGTGCCTCGATCAAGTCCAATGCCTCTTTCAAAGCGGTGCCGTTGAACACGCCGTGCCCGTCGTTGAACAGACCGACCATGAGTTCCTGCCGGTGACTGCCCGAGGTGCCCTGGGAGCGGATCGGACGGGCCACGGGGTGGCCGTTCCTCTGCGCGTACACGGTCCCGTCGGCGGTGCGGAAGTACCGGAAGTGCGCCTGCGCGTAGTCGGCGATGACCTCGCGGGCGGGAGTCTTCTCGTCGTCGGACATGGTCACAATCCCAGCGTCGTGCGGGCGTTGGTCCACGCGTCAGTGCAGTGCCGCAGCGTCTCGCCCTTGGCCTGCGCGGCGGTGAACAACCGTGTCATGTGGGCGTCGGTGAAGCAGCCGCACCGGCCGTGCCGGGACAGCACGGCGAGGAACGTCCGGTACACGGTCGCGTGGACCGCACTGCGGGCCTCGGTGATGCGCTGCTCCGCCATGGCGATGCCCCGCTCCAGATAGGCGGGTGTGCGGTGCGGGCACTCCCCACCCTCGGACCGTGCGGGCATGGCGACGGCCTGCAGTGCCGGCCGAACCGGGGAGTGATCCTTGGTGGCCAGCGCGCGGACGACGTCCGGCAGGACGGTCATGGTGCCGGCGCCGGGTCCGAGGTAACGGGCGTAGGACATGGCCGACTTGATGTCGACGCCGGGACGCACCGCGTTGTGTGACGTCATGGTGCCCCGGTAGATCCAGTGCTCACCGCGCGTCGTCGCCACGGTCCGCGTGGCGGGCAGGGTCTCGCGGGCCCATGCGATGGCGCCCGCGTCGTCCAGGTCCACCACGGTCAGGCCGGCGCCGCCGGGGTGGTAGGCGACGGAGACGGCCCGCCGCCATGCGGCCGTCCAGGCCGGGGAGGCGAGGACGGCCGGGGCGATGGTGGCGGCGGCCCAGGCGTGGCAGACGCCGGGGCACCGGCACGGGCCCGCGCTCTTCATGTTCGGCCGGCCGCCGCACGCATTCCGCGCGCACTGGTGGCAGTTACCGAACGGCACCTTCCCCTGTCGCAGGGGCAGCACCGGGATCCCGGTCGCGACCAGCGTCAGCGCGGTCCGCAGGGGTTCGGGCAGCCGCGGCTGTGGGCCGGGCACTCGCCGGATGGTGGTGGGTTGGGTCATGCTGGGAGACCTCCACAGGTCAGTTGGATGGCTGGTGGACAAGGGCGGCCCCGGACTTTGGCGAGACGGGGGCCGCCCTTGGCGTAGCTAGCCGTGGAAGTGGTTGCGTTTGATCACGGCCCGGCGGATGTTCACGGTGGTGCCGCCCTTGTGGCCGCCCGCTCCGAGGACCTGGACGGCGATCCAGCCGCCAAAGATGACGGCGGCGAGGGTGATGAGCTGGGTGACGAACGCGGTCAGGGCGGCGATGAATGAGGTGAGCAGGAGCAGTCCGCCGCACACTGCGAGGAAGCCGACGCCTCCGAGGGCGACGTTCACCGCCGTCCGCGAGACGGCCGGCTTCGCGGTGACCGGCTCCGGGCGGGCGGCGTCGATGGCGTAGCCGGTGACGATCCGGCCGTCGGGCAGGACGATGCTCGCGACCGCCGGAACGGTGTCCGGCTGGACGGGGGCGACCGGTGCCGGGTGGACGACGGTGGGCGGGAGCGGGGTGGGCAGGTAGGCGGTCACGGCCCGTTCGGCGGGCGCGGGGCGGGCGGGTTCGGGGTACATGCGGAATCCCTTCTGGTGCTGGGCCAGGGAGGCGGAGGCACCCCCTCGGGGGTGCCGTGCGGTGGGGTGTTTCGGGGGTCTGGCCTGTGTGCCTCCCTGACTCCCTGGAGCGGTGTTTTCACTGATCAGTGCAGGGGATGCGGGGTAGGGAGGCGGGTGGGGGAGTGTCCCCGCCTCCCTGGGCTGGACGCTGGTTCCTCCCTGCTACTCGACGGCGGAAGCGGAACCGTCTCCGTCGCGATTGGCGAGGGCACGCAGGACGTGAGCGCGGTGAACGACCATGCGCCCGTTGGACTTCTTGGGCTCCTCACCCTCGGCCTCCAGCACGCGCTTGAGGTCACCAAACGTCCAGGTGCCATAGGCGTCCTCGTTCAGCACGGCGAGCCGCTTGAGGATGTCGAGAGTGAGCAGACGTGACGCGTCGCCGATCACGTGCGCGATGTCGGCGAGCGGATCGTGGTCCGCGCTGCGGTCGATGGCGTGCAGGGTGGTGACGCCGTCGCGCAGGGCCTTGGCCCGGTCGGTGATCGCGGTGGCGGCGTCGTCGTCGATGTAGTGCGTGCGGACCGTGATGGACGACTGTCCGGCCGGGATGGTGATGCCGTCGGAGGCGACGACCAGGGTGCCCCGGTCCAGACCGGGCCGCAGCAGGTTCGGGGCGGCGCCGCCGTCGACGGCCTTGTCCCCGAGTGCCATGCGGGCCTGCGACTCGGTACCGAGGGCGAGGGAGGCGCGGGTGTGGGCGCCCTCGCGCACGAGTTTGGGCAGGTTCTCGTTGGTGGGGTCCTGGGTGCCCTGCCACATCAGGACGTTCACCGCCCGCCCCTGGTTGTGGATTTTGCGGACGGCCATGAAGTAGCGGGAGTTGGCCTTGGACCCGCCGTAGGGGCGCTTGTCGGCGTCCTTGGCCGGACACATGAACGCCACCTGCGCTTCGTCGACCAGCACGATGAGCGGCGGGAAGGTGGTGCCGGGCGGGGCCTGGATCCGGCGGTTCATCTCGTCCACCGCGCCCTCGACCATCTCGGTCACCCGGATGACGTGCTCATCGGTCGGGCCCTGGATCAGCGTGGTGGCGAGTCCGCCGAACATGGCCCAGTCCCCGACGCCCTTGAGGTCGCCCATGAGGAACTGCACCGACCGGTCCAGCGACAACCACAGAGCCAGCGAGCGCAGGGCCACGGTCTTGCCCTGATTCGACAACCCCGTGATGAGCAGGTGCCGCTGATACAGCGACAAGGCGGCAGCGTCGCCGCGCAGGTCCTGCCCCCACGGGGCGCGGCCCTTGGTGTAGTCGGCGGTCAGCGTGTCGTCGGTGACCAGCGGAGAGGGGCCGATCGGTTCGTCCAGCGCTCCCGAGTCGGCGATCCACAGCCGCACGGTGCGGGCGGCGGTCGGGATGGTGATGAACACCTCGTGCTCGTGCCGGGTGAGGTTCTCGGCGAGCTTGCGGCGCTTGTTCTGCACCTCGTTGGTTGACACCCCGGAGGGCAGGGTGACGTCGACTTCCACGCCGCATCCGGCGATGGTGATCGGTCCGAGCATGGAGGCGCCGGCGTCGCCCATCTCCTTGATGGCGCGTGCCAGGGCGGGCACTCCGAGGTCGCGCAGGGCCTTGACCACGATCGACGGCGTGATCGGCTCCCCCTCACCGTTGCGGACGTTCGCGGGGAGTGCCCAGGCAGGGGCGGCGTGCTGCTTGCGGCCGACCGACCACAGAGCGAGCAGGGCCAGGAACGGGCCGATCGTGAGAGCCGGACCCCACACGATCTGCACGATCCGGATCAGTAAGGCGATGAAGTCGATGGTCGCCGTGAGTGGGGTGATGACGTGCCCGACGTCCTCGGTGCTGATGGCCATGACGATGCCGAGGGCGACCAGCAGACCGATGCTCATGCCGGCGCCGACGGCCACGCCCTTGGCGGCGTCGACGGGGGAGTGGAGCAGGTCCATGCGGCGGTGGTGGCGGGCGGCGCGGAAGCGCTGCAAGCGCTCCTCCCACTCCTCGGCCGCTTCCAGGTTCCCCGCGGCTTCCGCTGCCCGGATCATCCGCTCATAGCGGGAGCCGGTGCGGCCGTCCCACGCGCGGCGGGCCACGATCCGCCCGCCGTTGACCGTGTACAGGCCATGTCGCGCCACCGCGCGGATGGTGGCCTTGGTGCCCTCGTGCGTGACGGCCGACTTCACCGCGCGGCCGGAGCGCACCCACAGCGGCACCGGCCGCACGGGCGGCGCGTCCGGGACGACGGTGAGGGTGGTCACGGTCGCCGGTTCGGCGGTCGGGTCGGTGTGCTTGTGGAGGTGGACGACGTTCTCAGACATGCTGGAACTGCTCCTGACTGCCCCGTTAGGGGCGGGAGTAAAGGGAGAGCCGGGGTGGCCGTGTCCGTGGAAAGTCCCGGTCACCCCGGCGCGGGGGGATGGGCTGGTCACCACCAGCCGGACGACTTCTTGGCGGCCTTTTCGCGGGCGGCCTCGGTGATGAGCCGCTGCCGCTCGCCGTGCAGCGCGTTCAGTTCGGCGGTCAGCCGCATCTCGGCGGCGCTGCCGGTGGACTCGATCTGCTGCTCCGCGCGGCCGGTGCTGCGGCCCCTCAGGGTGCGGTAGGCGCCGCTGGTGACGGCGCGGGCCATGGCGCGGCGCTCGCGGCCGTTCAACGGCCACAACTCACCGCGCCGCACGGCCTCCAGCTTCTTCGTGGTCGCCTGGATTTCGCGGTCCAGGCGGCGGATGTCGGCGTTGCTCATCAGGTGATCCCTTCAGTCCGTGTGGGCACAGGGAGGCCGTTACGGTGTGCGGCATGGGTGGGGACTCTGCGGTCCATACGCGGCCGTGCAGGTGGTGTCTTGCGCCGGTGGAGCAGCCGCGCGGTTGGTGGCGTAAGCGGCGGTACTGCAGCAAGCAGCACCGCCGCTGGGTTCGCTTCTGGTCGGCTGTCGCGCGGATCTTCGACAACCTGTAGCGGTCAGGCGACGCGCTTCCACGCGGCCCGCAACCGAACTTCCGAGGCGGAGTGGCCGGCGGCCCGGAAGCGGGCGGCCATCTCGCGGTAGGACAGAGCCGGGGTTTCGCTGGTGCGGATCTCGTCGACGATGACGTCCAGCGCGTTATCGGTGAGGGCCGGTGCGGCCTCCAGCGAGCGGGCGGTGAGCGGCTCCGACGGGCCCCACACCGGGAGTTCCCAGCGGGGTGTGACGCCGGGTGTGACGCGGGTCGTCACGCTGGTGAGCGCCCTGCCGGTCTCCTCGCCGGCGCGGGCTGTCTCCAGGGTCGACCACGCGGAAGAGAGGGTCTGTGCGGTCTTGGCCTGGACGCGGGCGACGCGGGCCCCGGCCGCCGTCACGGCCGTCAGCCGGGTCTCCTCGGTGGCCGCTTCCGCCCGGAGCCGGGCGCGGGCCACGGCCGCTTCGTCGCGCGCTTCCTGCTGAATCCCCCGGATCGCATCGAGGGCGAGCGGGGTCAGTGCGGTGCGCTCCCACAGGCCATGGACCAACCACAGGGCCTTGGCGGCGATCGGCAGCCACGCCACGGCCAGCCACGCCCCGGCGGAGTGCTCGGCGGTCAACGCGTGCGCCACCAGCACGGCGGTGGCGAGCAGACCGAAGGACCAGCCAACGGCGGTCACGGCGGCGTTGTGATCACCCTGAGCGGCGAGACGGCGTTCGTAGGCGAGGGTGGCCAGCCATCCGCCATCGATGCCCAGACCGACGACCACGGCCACCGGCCACGGCATGGCCGTGCCGAGCCACATCACCACCACCGCGAGGGTGAGGACCATGGACACGGCCGTCATCGCGACGGCCGGAAGAACGGTCTTCGCGTTCATGCCGCATCCCCGTTCCGACCGCGCACCCTGACGGCCGCGATCAGCACAACCGGCGTGCTGTCGTCGTCGGGGTCCCGGTGGTCTTCCGTCCAGGACCACACCGCGCCCGGCGCCACCTCGTAGCCGAGGGCGGCCAACGCGCGCCGACGCTCCGCCACGGTCGGCACCGGGCCCGTGCGCGCCCAGCGGACGGTGGGCCAGTCCGGCACCCCGTACAGCACCACGTACAGGCGCCACGCGCCGCCGTTGTTCGACATCTGCGCCGTCAGCGTCCTCATGCCGCACCCCCGGCGGTGAGCAGGGCGGCCAGGACGAGCAGCGCCCCGCCGGCGCGGATCAGGTCGACCGCGCGGCGCAGGCAGGTGAACTTGGCGACCGCCAGCCGGGACAGTCCGGCGATGTCGGCGGCCAGGTCGCAGTCGACAACCGCGCTGATCTCCTCCGCCGTGAGCGTCGCCCACAGCGGGAAACCGTGCCGACCACTGAGGTTCGGGCGGACCGACCGCAGCAGCAGACCGGCCGCCACGACCAGCAGCGCCAGACCGGCCCCGCCCGCGACGACGGCGGGCCGGTTCAGCGGCAGGTCACGGGCGACCGTCCAGGCCCCGGCGAGCACCGCCCCAACGAACGCCAGCAGCAACGCCGTCTTGCTGTCCGTGCGCGTGATCTCCGCCTTCACCTCGGCGTGCGCGGCGAGCAGATTCCGGTCGGTGGCACTCACGCGGCACCGCCCGGGAGGCTCGCGGCCGTGGTGTGGTTGAGCAGGGCGACGCGGGCGGCGAGGGCGCGGCGGCGGGCCCGGCGGATGCGCCGGTTATCCAGCTCGGTCGGCGTGCGGTCCAGCGTGGTGATGTGCGCGTCCAGCAGGTCGACGTCCGCCAGGATGACGGGCATCTCCCGCTCAATCGCGTCCAGCTCCGCGTTCGTCGGCTCCATGAAGTCGGCGAACGCGGTAACAGCGTCCTGAACAGTGACGATGTGCTCCATTGGGTCGTGTTCCTCTCAGCGGTGGAACGGCCCGAACAGCACCCCCGGAGTTGGCCCTCCGGGGGTGTGCGCCGTTGTTGGAGAAAGCCGCGTGTCACACGCGGCGCGGCCACTGAGCAGCGGCCGAAGTGCCCCGGATCGGATTCGAACCGATCGGGTGCCGTACGGGGTGCGCCGGTCTTCTCCGCCTTGTTTCCGACCCCTTCGGGCAGGCGGACCACGGGTTGCCGGCAGTTCCCTGTGTGAAGTTCTCAAGGCGCTTGCGCTTCCTTCGAGCCCGTTTCACGGAGCCCTCCGGGCGGCATGGGAGCAGCCCAATAGGGATGCTCCGGACTCGCTGTCCTAGGACTGCGAGCCGTTCGATAAGACCATGACGCACAGTCCCAGGACTGTCAACAGTCCTGGGACTGTGTTTCACTGGTCGATGTCGAGAGGAGTGCTGCATGGCGCCCAAGTGGCGGGAGCTTGCGGACCGACTGGCCGAACAGATCAGGAACGGCGAGTACGCGCCCGGTGCCCAGTTGCCGCAGATCAGGGACCTGGTGGAAGCGGGCGAAGGCTCGAAGTCCACGGTTCATGCGGCCTACAAGGCGTTGGAGGCCGAAGGGCTGGTCACGTCGTCGCGCGGACACGGCACGGTCGTCCGTGAGCGGGCCCCGCTTAAGCGGCTCGGCATCGCGCGGTACGACAAGGCCAAGTGGCGGGACGGCGATGAGGTGGCGTTCATCGCGGACCGAGTGGCGTCCGGACGTTCGTATAAGCGGAACGAACAGACCCAGACCGTCAGCCGTGTGACGGCGCCGGCCGTCGTCGCCCAGGCACACGGTCTGCCGGAAGGTGCGGAGGTCTACGCACGTGCGCGCGTGGTCAAGGAAGGCTCACAACCGACGCACACGCTGACCAGCTACTACCGTCCCGAGCACGTAGAAGGGACGCGCATCGTCGACCCGACGCCGGGGCCCGCCGGCCGGGGCGGTGGCTTCCGTGTCCTGTACGACGCCGGATACGAGATCGACCACATGCAGGAGACGCTGTTCGCACGCATTCCCACGGCGGACGAAGTCCAGCTCCTCCAACTCGCACCGGGTGAGTGGGTGGTGGAGCTGCACCGGACGACGTACACGGCCGACGGCACCGTGGTGGAGTTCGCGGTCGGCGTTCACGCGGCGACACGCTTCGCCTGGACGTACGACTTCAAGGTCCCCGACTCAGCGAAAGCGGAGGGCGAGAGCAAGTGATTTCAGCACAGGCATGGGCCGACGCTCAACGGCTGTGGGACTTCCAGCAGATGGGGCACGAGCTGCGCCCATGCTCTGTCGCGATCGGACTCGGCAGTCATGACCTTGGAGTCGCGGACACAACCGCCGATCTCTACCACCGGGGCATGATGCCGCTGATCGTCTTCACCGGGGCAACCAGCCGCACCACACGCGACCGCATGCCGCGTGGCGAGGCTGAGCATTACCGCGAGCGGGCGATGGAACTGGGGGTGCCGGCCGATGCCATCCTCGTTGAACCGCGGGCCCGGAACACAGGAGAGAACATCCGCTTCTCCCGTGCACTCCTGGAAGAGCGCGGAGCCGCTGTGTCCTCCGTCCTCCTGATCAGCAAGCCGTACGAGGAACGACGGGCCTACGCCACCGCCCGCAAACTGTGGCCCGAAGTCGAGTGGGTCAGCGCATCCACGCCCATGACCCTGGCTGACTACGTCGACTCGATTGGAGACGCACGCCTGGTCATCGACATGCTGGCCGGCGCGCAGCAGCGGCTCATGATCTACCCGCAACAGGGATTCATGATCGAGCAGCACATCCCCGATGACGTGGCCGCAGCGTATGAGCGACTGCGCGACACCGGGTTTACAAGCCGACTCGTGACAGATTCCGCAGTGCGGAAGTGACGGGAGTGCAGGAGGCCTGCGAGGCCCAGGGTGGCCAACTTCCGGCCACCCTGGGGCGCTGAGCGCGCTACGTCTTGCGATAAGCAAAGGTCACGCAAGATGGATGCACGGCGAACCGGCTGGCACTGAAGACCGTCGTTTTCCAGCGCAGTACAACATCCTCACTCCATTAAGGCGGCTCGCTGCGCGCAGTCTGTGCCCCAGCCGGGCCAGCGCTCCTATCCCCGCCCCGCTTCAGCCCGACTGGCGCCCGTGCTATGCACACAGCAATCGACTGTCGAGCTCAAAGAGGGACACATCGTCGCTGAGGTCCGTCGGTTCCACGGCCTTAGCCACCTCCCCGGCCTGGGCCCGCGTTGAGCAAGACCAGGGGGCCGCTCGTGCATATTGCGGGCAGGTCCAAAAGCCTTCCCGAGCCGCCGACTAGCGTACGGCACCTGATCATGCCCGACCTCAGACTGGGCAGGCCACCGGCCAAACCCGCTCCGCAGCCCTCAGGCTTCGTCGCTATCGATACCCTGGGCCCTTAGTTGTTCAAGAACCTCATCAATGAATGAGTCAACGTTCATGGCATTTCGGCGCGCTCGGCTGTAAAGTTCCTGTATTTTCTTGTTGAAACTTTCGTCGTCTTTGCGTCGTGCGACCACAGCGGGGTCTTCTGTTTCCGATTCATCTCGCACTCGGCGCATCCTTGGACGTACAGGACGACTTCGAATGCTCTCCACTAGATCGCCGTTTGCATTCCTCAGTTCAACCACAAAGGGGTGCTGCCCATCATTGTCCTTGCTGTACACGACGAAGGAGGTTGAGGAAAGAGAAGTTGCGTACTTTTCTGCGCGCGCTGATCCGATGCTATCCCAATCAAGGCGACGTGCCGTGGTTAGGTTCAACAAGGCGTCAACGATTTCGACAAGGCGGGCGTCGTGTACCATTCTACTATTCTCCGATCTGGAATCCCAAGCTCGCAGCCAGGGAACTAAGCTCGCCTGTTACCTTGACGATAGACGTTCTTACGTTGGCCGTGTCGGCCACAAGGTCGCCGGGGTTCGAGATCAGGATATTCTTGGCCTCCCCCGCGGCGACGATAGAGGTCTGCAAGCCTCGCATAATCTTCTGTTCATCTGAATCGGAAGCTTTTAGCAGACCCCTCGCCTGACTTGCTTGCCACTTCCAAGTGTTGATCCACGAGATAGCCACGCGCGGTTCACCCTCATGAACGGCTCGATCCAGCTCCTCTTCTGTTTTGATAAGTTGATGAATTAAGGCGATTAGGGAAGAGCGGATGATGCGTTCGCGAGTGGACTGGGCTGCATCGCGTGCCTGTTCGGCGGCCTTCTTTGCACCCCTTGCCTGCCAAAAAGTCAGCCCGAAACCTGCCAGCGAAAGAGGGATTCCAAGTGACGTAGTCACTACGTCGACTATCTCGTAGAAGGTCACGGTCCCCACGCTATGGTGTCGTCCACTATTGAGGATCGTAGTCTAGCGAAGATTGCCGCGCCGATAGAGGTCCTTGACAAGGTTGGCCCGATCAGGAACGGAGGTCCGCAGCCTGCCTGAGTGTCGCGCGTCGGGGCCGCGAAAGCGGCGACCTGTCTATCGAGCAGCGTTGTGGCGCGAGTAAGCAGGCACTTGCTGCGACTGGGCGCGGACGCAGCAAGCTCTCTCCGGAACGTGATCTGACGCCGCGCTAACGTCCGCCCCTCTCGTCAACGAGCACGGACGGCGGCGGTCAGAGGAAGCCGTCTACGGCGGTCGCATCTCAGCTGGCTGGGTGCCAACAGCCGTAAAAGAGAACCCTAAAGCGGTGGCTACTGCCCGCCGTGAACCCCTACGCAGGCCTTCTGAACCCGCGGTGAATCTCCTGCAGAGCCAGTAGTGGGCCGTCTCCGGGCCGTCCGAGGGTGGCCCACGACAACCGCTGACGACCAACAACGACCACGAGGGCGCGGCAGTCTGCCGCGCCCTCGTGGTGTGTCTGCCCAGCTAAACCCAGGTATCCAGCCACATCCGCGACCGCCAGTCGTCGAGCGGGATGGACTGGCCGGTGTAGATGGGCCAGAAGTAGATGAAGTTCCAGACGATCAGCAGGGTCAGCACGCCCGCCGCCGTCGCGCCCGCGACACGGCGGGTGTCGGTGGAGCGGGGCGGACCGACGAGGGCGCCCAGGAGCATCGCCACGGCCAGGCAGAGGAAGGGGAGGAAGACGACGGCGTAGAAGAAGAAGATCGTGCGCTCCTGGTAGAGGAACCAGGGCGCGTAGCCGGCCGCGATGCCGCAGGCGATCGCGCCGGCCCGCCAGTCGCGGCGGAACAGCCAGCGCCACAGGACGTACAGGATCGCGAAGCAGGCCGTCCACCACAGCATCGGGGTGCCGAGGGCCAGCACCTCGTGGGCGCACTTCTCACCCGCGTCGACCGGACAGCCGTCCGTGCCGGGGGCGGGGGACTCGTAGAAGTAGGAGACCGGGCGGCCGGTGACGATCCAGCTCCACGGGTTGGACTCGTAGGGGTGCGGCGACGACAGGCCGACGTGGAAGTCGTAGACCTGGTTCTCGTAGTGCCACAGGCTGCGCCACCAGTCGGGCAGCAGCCACGACCAGGCGCTGTCCCTGCCGTCCTTGGCCGCCCAGTCGCGGTAGTAGCCGCCGGTGCCGTCGGCCGGGGAGAGGATCCAGCCGGTCCAGGAGGCGAAGTAGGTGACCACCGCGACCGGCACGGTCGACAGGAACGCCCAGCCCAGGTCGCGCCTCAGGACCGCGAGGCGGGGCCGGTGCGCGCCGGCGACCCGGCGCGCACCGACGTCCCACAGCACCGCCATCACGCAGAACGCGGCCATGATGTAGAGGCCGTTCCACTTCGTGCCGATCGCCAGACCCAGCATGAGGCCCGCCGCCAGGCGCCAGGGACGGAAGCCGATCCGGGCGTTCTCGGCGACGTACGCGTCCGGGCGTACCCGGCCGTCCGGGTCCACGGGCAGCGCGGCGGCGAGCCTCTCGCGCGCCCGGTCCCGGTCGACCACCAGACAGCCGAACGCCGCCAGCACGAAGAACATCAGCACGCCGTCGAGCAGCGAGGTCCGGCTCATCACGAAGTGCAGCCCGTCCACCGCCATCAGCGCGCCCGCGAGACAGCCGAGGAACGTGGAGCGGAACAGGCGCCGGCCGATCCGGCACAGCATCAGCACCGAGACCGTGCCGAGCAGGGCCGTCATGAACCGCCAGCCGAACGGGTCGAAGCCGAAGATCAGCTCGCCCAGCCCGATCACGTACTTGCCGACCGGCGGATGCACGACGTACGCCGCCTCGGTCGGGATGGGGACGGCGCCGCCCGAGAGGATCAGGTCGTTGGCGTTCTTGTCCCAGTTGACCTCGAACCCGCGGTGGACCAGCGCCCACGCGTCCTTGGCGTAGTACGTCTCGTCGAATATCACCGCCTTCGGACGGCCCAGGTTCCAGAACCGGAGCACGCCCGCCAGCAGTGCGACCAGGAGCGGACCGCCCCACCCCGACCAGCGGACGATGCGCCCCGCGAGCACCGGCGGCACCCCGAGCGTGTCCCACAGCCGCTTCGACGGCTCCGTGTACGGCGGCACCAGGCGGTCGCGGACGTCGCCCTCGCGGGCGTCGGCCCCGCGGGCGTCACCTCCGGCCGGACCCGGCGCCGGGTAGCCGAAACGGCGCAGCCGCTGCTGCCACGACGGCCGCTCTTCGTGCGGCGCCTGGTCCTGCCGGGTGTCCGTGGAGGACGCGGTACTGGTCACCGCGCCATCGTAGGGAACAGGGCTGTGCGAGTCCCGCGCATGGCCGGTATGCCCCGGCTCCGTCCGGTCCTGGGAGGATGGGGGAGTGACCGGAATCCTCGTACTCGCAGGCACCCCCATCGGCGACCTCTCCGACGCCCCGCCCCGGCTCGCGGAGGAACTGGCGGGCGCCGACGTCGTCGCCGCCGAGGACACGCGGCGGCTGAGGCGTCTCACCCAGGCGCTCGGCGTCACCCCCAAGGGGCGGGTCGTGTCGTACTTCGAGGGCAACGAGTCCGCCCGCACGCCCGAACTGGTCGAGGAACTGGCGGGCGGCGCGCGCGTGCTGCTGGTGACGGACGCCGGGATGCCGTCCGTGTCCGACCCCGGCTACCGGCTGGTCGCGGCGGCCGTCGAACGGGACGTCAGGGTCACCGCGGTGCCGGGGCCGTCCGCGGTGCTCACCGCGCTCGCCCTGTCCGGGCTGCCCGTGGACCGGTTCTGTTTCGAGGGGTTCCTGCCCCGGAAGGCCGGCGAGCGGCTGGGGCGGCTGCGCGAGGTCGCCGACGAGCGGCGCACCCTCGTCTACTTCGAGGCCCCGCACCGCCTCGACGACTCCCTCGCCGCGATGGCCGAGGTGTTCGGCGGGGAGCGGCGGGCCGCCGTCTGCCGGGAGCTGACCAAGACGTACGAGGAGATCAGGCGCGGTCCGCTGGCGGAGCTGGCCGCGTGGGCGGCGGAGGGCGTGCGCGGGGAGATCACGGTGGTGGTCGAGGGGGCGCCGGAGAAGGGGGCCGAGGAGATCGACGACGCCGGGCTGGTGCGGCGGGTGCGGGTGCGGGAGGAAGCCGGGGAGCGGCGCAAGGAGGCGATCGCGGCGGTGGCCGTGGAAGCGGGGGTTCCCAAGCGGCGGGTGTTCGACGCGGTGGTGCGCGCGAAGCGCGATCTCGGCTGAGCGACCGGTCGACGCCGTGGGGGCCCGGGGCGTCGCGGGCCCCGACGGCCGTGGGCGAGGCCGGTCGCGCCCACGCGGCGGTGCAGGGCACGGGGCGTCTCGGCGAGGAACGGCCGGAGCCCGCCGGCACCCGGCCGTTCCTCGCCCCGCCCCCGCCCCGCCCGCGCCCGCGCTCGCGGGCCCGCGGTGGCCCACCGGGAGCCGGGGCGGATCCGCCCCTCCAGCGGACCGGCAGCCGCGGCGGGACGACCGGGATCACCGGGCGGGCCGCGCTGCGCGCGGGCGCCGCCGTCGACGCGTCGTACGTGTTCGCCCGCGTGCGCCGCGGGCACGGCCGGGAACAGCCGGGAACAGCCGCACGGAACAGAGCACCGCACCGGCACCGACGGCCACCCCTTCGCGGTGCACGTGGCGGACGGCCGGGGCGTCCCCTCCCCGCTGGACCGGCCCGCCGCAGCTGCGACGGCCACGTGGTGGCGCGCATCCGGCGGCCGGGCCGGGTCGCCTCCGCGCGGAACGCCGAGCTGACGTCCGCGCCGCTTCCGTAGGATCGGGTGCATGCCTTCGAACGCCTCCGACAAGAACGCCGCCCCGCCGCTCCCCGAGCCCCTGCGGGTGCCGGTCGCGGACTCGCACACCCACCTCGACATGCAGTCCGGCACCGTGGAGGAGAGCCTGGCCAAGGCCGCGTCGGTGGGTGTGACGACGGTCGTGCAGGTCGGCTGCGACCTCAAGGGGTCCCGGTGGGCGGCGGACACGGCGGCCGCGTACGACGCCGTCCACGCGACGGTCGCGCTGCACCCCAACGAGGCCCCGCGCATCGTCCACGGGGACCCGGACGGCTGGTCCCGGCAGGGCGCCCGCGAGCCCGGCGGGGAGGCGGGGCTGGACGAGGCGCTCGCCGAGATCGACCGGCTGGCCGCGCTGCCCCAGGTCAAGGGCGTCGGCGAGACGGGCCTCGACTACTTCCGCACCGGGCCGGAGGGCAAGGAGGCGCAGGAGCGGTCCTTCCGCGCCCACATAGAGATCGCCAAGCGGCACGGCAAGACCCTCGTGATCCACGACCGCGACGCCCACGCCGACGTCCTGCGCGTACTGAAGGAGGAGGGCGCCCCCGAGCGCACCGTCTTCCACTGCTACTCCGGGGACGCCGAGATGGCGGAGATCTGCGCGAGCGCCGGGTACTACATGTCGTTCGCCGGCAACGTCACCTTCAAGAACGCGCAGAACCTGCGGGACGCGCTCGCCGTGGCCCCGCTGGAGCTGGTCCTGGTGGAGACCGACGCGCCGTTCCTGACCCCGGTGCCGTACCGCGGGCGGCCGGGCGCCCCCTATCTGGTGCCGGTGACCGTGCGCGCCATGGCGGCCGTACGGGGCGTCGACGAGGACACCCTCGCCACCGCCCTCGGGGCGAACACGGCCCGCGCCTTCGGTTATCCACAGGTGTGACCTGCCCGGCCCCCGTGCCCCGTACCCTTGTCCCGTGACCAGCCCCATCCCCGACGCCCTCCTGGGCCCCGCCGACATCCGTGAACTGGCGGCCGCCCTCGGCGTACGGCCCACCAAACAGCGCGGCCAGAACTTCGTCATCGACGCCAACACGGTGCGCCGTATCGTGCGCACCGCCGGGGTCCGCCCCGACGACGTGGTCGTCGAGGTCGGACCGGGGCTCGGCTCGCTCACGCTGGCGCTCCTCGAGGCCGCCGACCGGGTCACCGCCGTCGAGATCGACGACGTCCTCGCCGCCGCGCTGCCCGCCACCGTCGCCGCCCGCATGCCCGAGCGGGCCGGGCGGTTCGCGCTGGTCCACTCCGACGCGATGCACGTCACCGAGCTGCCCGGACCCGCCCCGACCGCCCTGGTCGCGAACCTGCCCTACAACGTGGCCGTCCCGGTGCTGCTGCACATGCTCGAGAGCTTCCCCAGCATCGAGCGCACCCTCGTCATGGTCCAGTCCGAGGTCGCCGACCGGCTCGCCGCCGCCCCCGGCTCGAAGGTGTACGGCGTGCCCTCGGTCAAGGCCAACTGGTACGCGGAGGTCAAGCGGGCCGGTGCCATCGGACGGAACGTCTTCTGGCCCGCGCCGAACGTCGACAGCGGGCTGGTCTCGCTGGTGCGCCGCGCGGAGCCGCTGAGGACCAGCGCCTCCCGGCGCGAGGTGTTCGCCGTCGTGGACGCGGCCTTCGCCCAGCGCCGCAAGACGCTGCGGGCCGCGCTCGCCGGATGGGCGGGGTCGGCGGCCGCCGCGGAGGCCGCCCTGGTCGCCGCCGGGGTGTCGCCGCAGGCCCGTGGGGAGTCCCTGACCGTCGAGGAGTTCGCGCGCATCGCCGAGAACGCGGGGAGCTTCGGGAACGCCGGGAACAAGGAGCAGGGTCAGCAGTGAGCGTCACCGTCCGTGTCCCCGCCAAGGTCAACGTCCAGCTCGCGGTCGGCGCCGCCCGTCCCGACGGCTACCACGACCTGGCCAACGTCTTCCTCGCGGTGGGGCTCCACGACGAGGTCACCGCCACGGCGGCCGACGAGCTGCGGGTGACCTGCGCCGGCCCCGACGCCGGCCAGGTCCCGCTCGACCGCACGAACCTCGCCGCCCGCGCGGCCCTGCTGCTCGCCGAGCGGTACGGCCGTGACGCGGACGTCCACCTCCACATCGCCAAGGACATCCCCGTCGCGGGCGGGATGGCGGGCGGCAGCGCGGACGGCGCGGGGGCGCTGCTCGCGTGCGACACGCTGTGGGGGACGGGCGCCTCGCGCGAGGAGCTCCTCGACATCTGCGCCGAGCTGGGCAGCGACGTGCCGTTCAGCCTGGTGGGAGGGGCGGCGCTCGGTACCGGGCGGGGCGAGAGGCTGACGGAGCTGGAGGTCGGCGGCGCCTTCCACTGGGTGTTCGCGATGGCCGCGCGGGGGCTGTCGACGCCGGCGGTGTTCCGGGAGTTCGACCGGCTGGGGCAGGGACGGAGAATCCCGGAGCCGGTCGCCTCGCGGGAACTGCTCGACGCCCTGGCCAAGGGCGACGCCGACGCGCTCGCCGCCACCGTCTCCAACGACCTCCAGCCGGCGGCGCTGTCGCTGTTCCCGGAGCTGGCGGACACGCTGGCGGCGGGGCGTGCGGCGGGGGCACTGGCCTCGCTGGTGTCGGGCTCGGGGCCGACGACGGCGTTCCTGGCGCGGGACGCGGAGGAGGCGGAGGGGATCGCGGGCGCCCTGCGGGCCTCCGGCACCTGCCGCGACGTACGCATGGCGTCGGGGCCGGTACCGGGAGCAACGGTCGTCTGAGGGGCCCGGCCCTCAGAGCTCGTCGACGGCGGTCAGGTCGATGTCGATGGAGTAGGGCTTGTCGACCTTGATGCGGTCACGGTGCATGCCCATGTGCACGTATGCCTTGGTGAGCGGATCCAGCTCGTAGACGTGGACGACAGGCCTGCCGCTCACGCCGTTCTCCTCGACGCGCCAGAAGTTCGGGATTCCCGCGATCGCGTACTTCTGCGGCTTGGTGGTGCGGTCGCGGGACTCGGAGTCCGGGGAGACGACCTCGATGGCGAGGAGCACGTCCTTCGCCGCGTAGCGTGTCTGGCCCGATCCGGTGATCGCGTCGGTGCGGACCACGCTCACATCGGGCTCGGGGCCATTGCGCCGGTCGAGGACGACGGTCATTTCCCGCCTGATCCTGAACCCGGGCGGGACGGTCCGGCGAAGCCCGTCGACCAGCAGGTCGATGACGATGCTGTGGAAATCCCGCTGCGGGCTCACGAAGACCAGGCTCCCGTCGATCAACTCGGTGTGCGGCGGGAGATCAGGCAGCGTGAACAGGTCGTCCACGGTGTAGCCGTCCTGGGGTGGCACCGGCCAGTGCGGGTGGCGGTGCTCTACGGACTCGGCGGTCATGGTTCCTCCCATGGACGGGATCCTGCTGCCTGCCCCCTACGGTAGCCGCCCGTTTCCGATCGCGTCATCACGAAGAGTGACGATCTTCCGGCGCGCCGGTCGCGGGCCGGGAGGGCCTACGCTTGAGAGCTGATCGATCCACCGGGCAGGAGAGAAATGGCCGTCAATCTGGTCAATGTCGAGAACGTCAGCAAGGTGTACGGCACACGCGCGTTGCTCGACGGGATTTCCCTCGGCGTCTCCGAAGGGGACCGGATCGGGGTGGTGGGGCGCAACGGGGACGGCAAGACCACCCTCATCCGGATGCTGGCCAGGCTGGAGGAGGCCGACACCGGGCGGGTGACGCACTCCGGCGGGCTGCGGATCGGGGTGCTCACCCAGCACGACTCCCTCGACCCGGCCGCCACCGTCCGGCACGAGGTCATCGGCGACCTGGCCGACCACGAGTGGGCCGGGAACGCCAAGGTCAGGGACGTGCTGACCGGGCTGTTCGGCGGACTGGACCTGCCGGGGTTCCCCAAGGGCCTGGACACCGTCATCGGACCGCTGTCCGGCGGTGAGCGCAGGCGCATCGCGCTCGCCAAGCTGCTCATCGAGGAGCAGGACCTGATCGTCCTCGACGAGCCGACGAACCACCTCGACGTCGAGGGCATCGCCTGGCTCGCCCAGCACCTGCGGACCCGCCGCTCCGCGCTCGTCTGCGTCACCCACGACCGCTGGTTCCTCGACCAGGTCTGCACCCGCATGTGGGACGTGCAGCGCGGTGACGTGTACGAGTACGAGGGCGGCTACTCCGACTACGTCTTCGCCCGCGCGGAGCGCGAGCGCATCGCCGCCACCGAGGAGGTCAAGCGGCAGAACCTGGTCCGCAAGGAGCTGGCCTGGCTGCGGCGCGGCGCTCCCGCGCGGACGTCCAAGCCGCGCTTCCGCGTCGAGGCCGCCAACGAGCTGATCAGGGACGTCCCCCCGCCGCGTGACAGCAGCGAGCTGATGAAGTTCGCCTCCTCGCGGCTCGGCAAGACGGTGTTCGACCTGGAGGACGTCACCGTCCAGGCCGGGCCCAAGGTGCTGCTCGAGCACGTCACCTGGCAGCTCGGGCCCGGCGACCGCGTCGGTCTGGTCGGGGTCAACGGGGCGGGCAAGACGTCCCTGCTGCGGGCGCTCGCCGAGGCGGCCCGCAGCGAAGGGGAGGCGCAGCCCGCAGGGGGCCGCGTCCGGGTCGGCAAGACGGTCAGGCTCGCCTACCTCTCCCAGGAGGTCGCCGAGCTCGACCCCACCTGGCGGGTGCTCCAGGCCGTGCAGCAGGTGCGCGAGCGCGTCGACCTCGGCAAGGGGCGCGAGATGACCGCCGGGCAGCTGTGCGAGACGTTCGGGTTCAGCAAGGAGAAGCAGTGGACGCCGGTCGGGGACCTGTCCGGCGGTGAGCGGCGGCGGCTGCAGCTGCTGCGGCTGCTGATGGACGAGCCCAACGTCCTCTTCCTCGACGAGCCCACCAACGACCTCGACATCGAGACCCTCACCCAGCTCGAGGACCTCCTCGACGGCTGGCCCGGCTCGATGATCGTCATCTCCCACGACCGGTTCTTCGTCGAGCGCACCACGGACCGGGTGTTCGCGCTCCTCGGTGACGGCACCCTGCGGATGCTGCCGCGCGGGATCGACGAGTACCTGGAGCGGCGCAAGCGGATGGAGGAGGCCGCCGCCGCGGCCTCCGCTCCGGCCGCGGCGCCCCAGGGCGTCGCCCCGGAGAGGAGCGCCGCCGACCAGCGGGCCGCCAAGAAGGAACTGCAGAAGATCGAGCGCCAGCTCGACAAGGTCTCCGAGAGGGAGACCAAGCTGCACGCCGCCATCGCCGAGCACGCCACCGACTTCGCGAAGGTGGCCGAACTCGACGCCGAGTTGCGGGAACTGGCCGGACAGCGCGAAGAGCTGGAGCTGCGCTGGCTGGAACTGGCCGAGGACGCCTGAGCCACCCCGCCGTCCGCGTGCCGTGAGGCGCGCGCGGCGTGAAGGGGACGTGCCGCGCTTCCTGGGTCTCCTCCCGGGTTCCCGCGCGTCACAGGGGCATCACGGGCCGGTTCTCCCTTGGGAACAGGGGAGGACGCGGCCCGGTGGCGTGTCGGTACCGGGTGATACAAAGAGGCCGGTCTGAGAAACGTCCGAAGTACGACTCTGGGTTCATCGCGTACCTCAGGGCGTGGCTAAAAATCAGTGAGCAAGGGGGAACGCGCTGATGACCCAGCCGCCCGACCAGCCGCCGCAGGGTGGCTTCGGAGCGCCGCAGGATCCGCCGCCGGGGGGTGGTTTCGGGGCTCCGCAGACGCCTCCGCCGCCGCAGGGCCGGCCGCAGCCCGGATACGGGCACCAGCAGCAGCCGGGGCCGTACAACCCCGGGCCGTACCACCCCGGGCCGTACGCCTCCGGCCCCTACGGCCGGCCGCAGCAGCCGGGACCCTACGGGCAGCCCGGGTACCCGCCGCAGCCGCAGTTCCCCGGGGCGCCCGGCACGCCGCCGCCCGGCGGGCCCGGCTCCCGCAGCCCCTTCAAGGGCAAGCCCGTGATGGTCATCGGCGCCGCGGTGGCCGCGCTGCTGGTGATCGGCGGCACCGTGTGGGCCGTCTCCGGTGACGACGGCACAAAGGACAGGAAGCCCGTCGCACGGCAGACCGGGGACCCCGAGCCGGACGACAGCTCCGGCGCCCCGGTCAACCCGGGCGACGGCAGCGGCGACGGCGGCGAGGCCCCGGAGAACCTCAACGAGGGCCGCCGGGCCGGCGAGTCCAGGGTGCTCTGGTACAAGGAGGCGCCGGACGCGCCCGCTTCCGGCGCCGACGCCCCCGGCATGTGGGTCACCGACAGGACGGTCGTGAAGGCCGCCTACAAGGAGCTCTTCGCCTACGACGCCGGCGACGGGAAGCCCGCCTGGGACGCCCTCGCCTTCCCGCAGAGGATCTGCGCGGTCACGCGGAACGCGACGTCCGACAACAAGGTCGTCATCGCCTACATGAGCGGCAGCAGCGATCGCGCCGAGTGCAACCAGCTCCGGCTCGTCGACCTCGACACCGGTGAGAAGGGGTGGAAGCAGGAGGTCGCCGACGGCACGCTGTTCGACTCCGCGCTCTCCATCGAGATGTCCCTCACCGGCGACACGCTGATGGTGGGCCGCTCGCAGTCCGGCACGGCGTACGACGTGACCAGTGGCAAGAAGCTGTTCGACGCGAAGAAGTACGGTGACGCCCCCTGCTTCCCCACCGCCTTCGCGGGCGGTGAGCGGCTGCTCCAGGTCGCGTCCTGCGGCACCGGCGGCGCCGACGAGCACGACGAGCTCCGGGAGCTCGACCCGAGGACCGGCAAGGTGAAGTGGACCCGGAAGTTCGACAAGGGGTGGCGCATCGAGCGCGCCTACTCCGTCGACCCGGTGGTCGTCTACAGCACCAACGAGGACAAGAAGGCCTGGAACATCTCCGCCCTCACCGGCAGCGGGAAGTTCCGTTCCCAGGTCACCGTCGACGAGGACTTCGCCCCCGGCTGCGGCTGGGCCGTCCTCGCGCGCGACCTCCAGGGCTGCGAGGGCGTCGTCGTCGACGGGAACACCCTCTACCTGCCGACCAGGGCGACCACCGGGGCCAACGAGATCGTCGCCGTCGGCCTCGACGACGGCAAGGAGCGGTGGCGGGTCGAGTCCCCGGCCGAGGAGTTCATGCGGCCGATGAAGGTCGAGGGCGGCAAGCTCATCGCCTACGTCGATCCGTCGTACGACGCGGGCGGGCGGATCGTGGCCATCCCCGTCGGCGGCGGCGACCACGAGCCGACCGAGCTGATGCGGAACCCGCAGGGCGTCGCGAGCATCGAGAACAGCTTCTTCAACAAGTCGGTCGACTGGGTCGACGGACGGTTCTACCTCTCGACCACACGGCTGACCGGCAATGACGATGCGAAGGAGAAGTTGATGCTCGCCTACGGCAAGTGAGGGCCGTCCCCGTCCCCTTCCCGTCGCCCGTCGTCCCCTTCCCCGAGGTAGTCACGTCATGACCCAGCCGCCCCCGCCGCCCCACCAGCCCCCGCAGCAGCCGGGGTTCGGGCCGCCCCCGCAGCAGCCCGCGCAGCCGCCGGCCGCGCCCGGCGGGCCTGATCCCGGCAGGGCCCCGGAGCCCGGATACGGGTATCCGCAGACTCCGCCGTCCCCGACCCCGGCCGCCCCGCAGCCGCCGGTCACGCCGCCGCCGGCTCCGCAGGGGCCCGGGTACGGGTACCCGCAGCAGCCGCCGGCCGCCGGGTACGGACACCCGGGGCAGCCGCAGCCGGGGGCGTACGGGCAACCCGGGTACGGGTACCCGCAGCCGCCGACCATGCCGATGCAGCAGCCGGTGGGCGGCGGGAAGAGGTTCAACGCGCAGGCCGCCATCATCGTCTCGGCGGTCGTGGCCATCGCCCTGATCGTCGGCGCCGGTGTCTGGTACGCGTCCTCGTCCGGCAAGGACGACGACAAGAGCACCACCGCGGATTCCGGCGGCACCAGCGGCGAGGACGGGAAGAACGGCGACTCCGGGGACACCTCCTCAGGGGCCGAGGAGAAGGTGCCGGCCGACACCGGCTCCAAGGTGCTGTTCCAGGTGCCCGCGCCCGAGGTCCCCGAGGGCGTCAGGAGCGTCCCCACCGCCGGCTCCTGGCTGACCGACACGGTGTACGCCAAGAGCGGGATCGCCGAGATCGTCGGCTACGACCGTGCCAAGGGCACCGAGAAGTGGACGATCGACCTGCCCGGACCGGTGTGCGAGGCCACCAACCGCGTCACCGAGGACGACAAGACGGCGGTCATCTTCAAGCCCGCCATGCCGACCAAGGAAGAACCGCAGTCCTGCACGCAGCTCGCGGTGATCGACCTCGCGGCGGGCAAGGAGGTGTGGACCAGGACCGCCAAGTCCGGCACCATGCCGATCAGCTTCAACAACGTCACCCTCAGCGGCGGCACCGTCGCGGCGGGCAGCACCAGCGGCGGCGCCGCCTGGGAGGTCGCCTCCGGCGAGCAGCTGTGGGCGCCCAAGACGTCCGACTCCTGCTTCGACTCCGGGTACGGCGGTGGCGAGAAGCTCGTCGCGGTGCGCAAGTGCGGTTCGTACGACCAGCGGCAGCTGCACATCCAGAACATCGACCCGAGGAGCGGGAAGGTGATCACCGAGTACAAGATGGACGAGGGCATCGAGTACGCCGCCGTCGTCTCCACCGACCCGCTGGTCGTGGCGGCCGACGTCAACGAGTCCGCGGGCGACGGCAGCGGGATCTCGGACTTCTTCTCCATCGACAACAGGACCGGCAAGCTGCGTACGCGCATCTCCGCGCCGGGCGAGGAGTACGCGGCCCGCTGCGACAGCATCTACAAGCTCGAGAAGTGCACCGGGCTGGCGGTCGGCGAGGACAGGCTGTACATCGCGACCGAGGAGCACGAGGGCGGCGGGGAGTCGTACAGCCAGACCAACGAGGTCGTCGCCTTCGACCTGGCGACCGGCAAGCAGACCGGGCAGCGTACCGACGCGGGTGACGGCTACACGATCACCCCGTTGCGGATGGACGGCGGCAACATCCTGGCGTACAAGCGTCCGCCGTACGACAAGGGCGGGCAGATCGTCAGCATCGACGGGGGAACCTTCGAGCAGACGAAGCTGATGGAGAACCCGGCGACGGAAACCGTGCGGGACGTCGAGTCGCGGATGTCGCCGGAATACGCGGAGATCCTGTTCTCGCAGGGCGCTCTGTACATGTCCGGTGCCTATGCCAGTGACTTCTCGTCGGCTTCGGACGAGAAGGAATATCTCGTGATCGCTTTCGGTACGAGTTGATCGTTCGATTCGTTGTTTCCCGCGGCCCCGTCCCTGGTCAGGGACGGGGCCGCGGGCGTATCGCGTGTCATCCGCCCCACACCGTCGAATGCGAGAATTTCGGCGATCCGGGGCGATTCCTGCCGGTAGGGGGAGCGTAACGTCGAACAAGCGTGTAGCTTCCGGGGGCATCCGGGGGTGCGTTGTTGTGGGGGGTGGTTGTTCGATGGGAGTGCGGCTGATGGTGGTCGACGACCACCGATTGCTCGCCGAGGCGTTGGCCTCGGCGTTGAAGCTGCGGGGGCACCGGGTGCTGGCGGCGGCCGCGCCGGCGGCCGGCGCCGCGGATCTGGTGATCAGCAGGGCGCCCGAGGTGTGTCTGCTGGGGACGGCGGCGCCGGCGGCGGCGGGGGCGTTCGATCCGGTGGTGAAGATCAAGCGGGAGCGGGCGCAGGTGGCGGTGGTCGTGCTGGGGCCGGTGCCGTCGCCGCGGGGCATCGCGGCGGCGTTCGCGGCGGGGGCGTCGGGGTACGTGCGGCACGACGAGCGCATCGAGGGGGTCGAGCGGGCGATCACGAAGGCGCGGGCGGGGGAGGCCGCCGTGGCGCCGCAGTTGCTGCAGGGGGCGTTCGGGGAGCTGCTGAATCCTGTGGCGCAGCCGGATGACGAGGGCGTGCGGTTGCTGCGGCTGCTGACGCCTCGGGAGGTGCAGGTGCTGGTGCGGGTCGCCGAAGGGGAGGACACCCGGCTGATCGCGGCGGGCATGGGCATCGCGCCGTCCACGGCCCGGACACATGTCCAACGCGTCCTGATGAAACTGGGCGTGGGCTCCCGCCTGGAGGCAGCGGCCCTGGCCGCCCGAACGGGCCTGCTGGACCGGGCGGGGCCGGTGGGGGGCGGCGCCTAGGCCTGTGGTGCGGGTTCCGCTTTGGTGGGGTGCGGACGGTGTGCCTGCGGTGCGGGGTTCGGCCCGGTGGGGGCGCGGGTGGTGGGTGGGGCGGGGCCCCGTGTCGGGGGTGTCCGTCCTCGGACCGGCGCGGGTCACGTCTGTCGGTGCGGGGTGCGGGGTGCTGGGTGCGGACGCGCCGGCCGCTGCGGGCGGGCGCCCCGTCCCCTTCCCGCCGTACGCGGCCGCCCGCCGCCGCTCCCGCGGGCGGGTCGTGCCTCCCCCAGCGCCTCAGAGGCCTGGGAGGCGCCGGCCCGCACCGGCGCGGGGCGCCCGCAGAGCGCCGGGACGCGCAGCACCGTTCCCGCTCCGCACCACCGCGGGGCACCCCGTGACGCGCGTCCCGCACCGCCCTGCTTACTCCTTCCGTTCCTCCGGAACGACGTCCGGCGGCGGCGGGGCCGTCGGCCTGAGCTTCAGCCAGAGGAGGAACAGCAGGCCCAGGACCAGCATCCCCAGCCCCGTCCAGAGGTTGATGTTGACCCCCTCGGCCTTGTCGAGGTCCGCGTCGGACGCGGTGAAGCCCGCGATCGTGACGATCACGCCGTACACGACGAACAGCCCGCCGATGATCCGCCGGATGTCGAACAACCGCGCGGCCGTCGTGGACTTGGTCTCCAGCTCGGAGACCTCCTGCCGAAGTTCACGCTCGGAATAGTGCTCGGACATGTTCTCTCCATCCTCCCGCGATCAGAACGAGAACGGGATGTAGCAGGCGGCAGCCAGGATCACCGCACCCCAGCCCAGCAGCGCAGGCTTCCGGTACCACGCGTCGTCGCCCTCCGCGGGCGGTTCCGCCATGCCGGGGGAGCGCGTGCCGTAGACCAGACCCTTGAGCTCCTCCGCCGGCTTGGGGGCCGTGAAGAGCGACACGGCGACCATGACCACCGCGCCCGCGACGAAGCCGGCGATCGCGGAGACGAAGTTGGCGCCCTGGTCGGAGGGGATGTCGATGACGCCCTGCTTGTAGATCCAGAAGTAGTTCACCATCGCGGCGGTGGTGCCGGCGAGCAGGCCCCAGAAGCCGGACTTCATGGACGCCCGCTTCCAGAACATGCCGATGATGAAGACCACGAACATCGGCACGTTGAAGAAGGAGAACAGCGTCTGCAGGTAGCTCATGATGTTCGAGAACGAGGACGCGAGGAACGCCGTGCCGATGGAGGCGAGGACACCGATCGCGGTGATCAGACGGCCGAAGCGGACGTAGTACTCGTCCGCGCGGTGCTTCACCACGTACTTCGACCAGACGTCGTTGGTGAAGACGGTGTTGAAGGAGGAGATGTTGGCCGCCATGCCGGCCATGAACGCGGCCAGCAGGCCGGTGACGGCGATGCCCAGGACGCCGTTGGGCAGGAGCTGCTGCATCAGGTACGGGATCGCGTCGTTGTACTGCAGGTCCGAGTCGCCCGTGCCGATCGCGGGGACCAGTACGGCGGCGACCAGGCCCGGGATCATCACCAGGAACACGATGAAGATCTTCGGGAACGCGGCGATGAGCGGGGTGCGCTGGGCGGCCGAGAGGTTCTTGGCGGACAGGGCGCGCTGCACCTCGGCGAAGTTCGTCGTCCAGTAGCCGAAGGAGAGGACGAAGCCGAGGCCGAGGACGATGGTCAGCCAGTTGGCGCCGAGCGGGTTGTCGCTGCCGATGCCGGTGCCGCCCCAGGCGGTCATGAAGTCGTCGCCGCGCGCCTGGGTGAGGGAGTCGGACAGACCGTCCCAGCCGCCCACGCTCTTCAGGCCGAGCACCGTGATCGGGATGAGCGCGGCGAGGATGACGAAGAACTGCAGGACCTCGTTGTAGATCGCCGAGGAGAGACCGCCGAGGGTGATGTAGGCCAGGACGAAGAAGCCGGCGACGACGATCGCCACCCACTGCGGCCAGCCGAGGAGGGCTTCGACCACGATCGCGAGGGCGTACAGGTTCACGCCGGCGATCAGGATGGCCGCCGCCGCGAAGAGGACCGAGCTGAACAGGTGAGCGGCCTTGTCGAAGCGCAGCAGCAGGAACTCGGGGACCGAGCGGACCTTGCTGCCGTAGTAGAACGGCATCATCACCAGGCCCAGGAAGACCATCGCGGGGATGGCGCCGATCCAGTACCAGTGGGTCGTGTAGACGCCGTACTGGGCGCTGTTGGCCGCCATGCCGAGGATCTCGGTGGCGCCGAGGTTGGCCGCGATGAAGGCCAGACCGGTGACCCAGGCGGGCAGGGAGCGGCCGGACAGGAAGAAGTCGAGGCTGGTCTTGACCGAGCGGCGGGCGGCGAAGCCGATGCCCAGCACGACGACGAAGTAGATCCCGAGGATCGTGTAGTCCAGCCAGTTGGTGGGGAGCCGAAGCTCCGCGGCTAGGTATGTGGGGGTCTGCATACACACTCGCTTCGGTCGCGAACTGATCCGGTACGGAACCCATGCCTCCGTGTTCAGTTACTGAACACTTCCCGTGGCGTCCTTTGTTTGATTGTGATAAGCAGGGCTTGCTGATTGGTTATGATGTGTTATGTTTGATTGTGTTGAGTGATGGACGGGTGCAGAGGAGAGCGGCAGTGAAGAAGACCTCGACCCGGCTGGCCGACGGTCGCGAACTCATCTACTACGACCTGGGCGACGACACCGTCCGCGACGCCGTCGACCGCCGGCCGCTGGACGCCACGGTCACCACGTCCGAGATCCGCCGCGACGCGCTGCTGGGCGACTCCGTCGCCATCGCCTCCCACCGCCAGGGGCGCACCTATCACCCGCCGGCCGACGAATGTCCGCTGTGTCCCTCCGAGGGCGACCGGCTGAGCGAGATCCCGGACTCGTCGTACGACGTGGTCGTCTTCGAGAACCGTTTCCCCTCGCTGGCCGGGGACTCGGGCCGGTGCGAGGTCGTCTGCTTCACCTCCGACCACCACTCCTCCTTCGCCGGTCTGAGCGAGCGGCAGGCGCGACTGGTGCTCGACGCCTGGACCGACCGGACCTCCGAGCTGTCGCATCTGCCCTCCGTGGAACAGGTCTTCTGCTTCGAGAACCGGGGGGCCGAGATCGGCGTCACCCTCCAGCACCCGCACGGGCAGATCTACGCCTACCCCTTCACCACCCCCCGCACCGCCCTGACGTTGCGCCAAGTGGCCGCACACAAGGAGGCGACGGGCGGTGAGAACCTGTTCGACGCCGTGCTGGAGCGGGAGCGGGCCGACGAGCGGATCGTCCTCGAGGGGGAACACTGGGTGGCCTTCGTGCCGTACGCGGCGCACTGGCCCTACGAGGTCCACCTCTACCCCAAGCGCCGGGTGCCCGACCTGCTCGGACTGGACGAGGCGGCGCGCACAGAGTTCCCCCAGGTGTATCTGGAACTCTTGAAGCGCTTCGACCGGATCTTCGGGGAGGGAGAGCCTCCGACGCCGTACATCGCGGCCTGGCACCAGGCCCCGTTCGGCACGCTGGAGGAGTTCGACGGCGTCACGCGCGACGACTTCGCCCTCCACCTGGAGCTTTTCACCATCCGTCGCACGTCCGGCAAGCTGAAGTTCCTCGCGGGCTCCGAGTCCGGCATGAACGTGTTCATCAACGACGTGCCGCCGGAGCGCGCGGCCGAGCGACTGCGAGAGGTAGCGAGTTCATGAGCGGGAAGTACCTGGTGACGGGTGGGGCCGGTTACGTCGGCGGTGTCGTCGCCCAGCACCTGCTGGAGGCCGGCCACGAGGTCGTCGTGCTCGACAACCTCTCCACCGGGTTCCGGGAGGGCGTTCCCGCGGGCGCGTCGTTCATCGAGGGCGGCATCCGCGACGCCGCCAAGTGGCTGGACCCCTCCTACGACGGCGTGCTGCACTTCGCCGCCTTCTCGCAGGTCGGCGAGTCGGTGGTGAAGCCGGAGAAGTACTGGGACAACAACCTCGGCGGCACCATGGCGCTGCTCGGCGCGATGCGCGAGGCGGGCGTGCACCGGCTCGTGTTCTCCTCCACGGCGGCGACGTACGGCGAGCCCGAGCAGGTCCCGATCGTCGAGTCCGCGCCGACCAGCCCCACCAACCCCTACGGCGCCTCGAAGCTCGCCGTCGACCACATGATCACCGGCGAGGCGGCGGCGCACGGACTGGGCGCGGTCTCCCTGCGCTACTTCAACGTGGCCGGCGCGTACGGACAGTACGGCGAGCGGCACGACCCCGAGTCGCACCTCATCCCGCTCGTGCTGCAGGTGGCCCAGGGACGGCGCGAGGCGATCTCCGTCTACGGCGACGACTACCCGACGCCCGACGGCACCTGCGTGCGCGACTACATCCACGTCGCCGACCTGGCCGAGGCCCATCTGCTCGCACTGAAGGCCGCCGTGCCCGGCGAGCACCTGATCTGCAACCTCGGCAACGGCAACGGCTTCTCCGTCCGTGAGGTCATCGAGACGGTCCGCCGGGTCACCGGCCACCCGATCCCCGAGGTCGTGGCCCCCCGCCGGGGCGGCGACCCGGCGGTCCTGGTCGCGTCGGCCGCCACCGCCCGCGAGAAGCTGGGCTGGAACCCGTCGCGCGCCGACCTCGCGGAGATCGTCGCGGACGCGTGGGAGTTCGCGCAGCAGCGCGCCGAACAGGCCGAACAGGCCGAGTAGAACGTCACGAAGGGGCAGGGTTCAGGGCATGAGCGAGTCCAGCGAGGCCGTCGCGGGGTCCGTCGCCGAACGGTTCGAGGAGCTGTACGGGGCTGCGCCGGACGGGGTGTGGGCGGCACCGGGCCGGGTCAACCTCATCGGTGAGCACACCGACTACAACGACGGCTTCGTCATGCCGTTCGCCCTGCCGCACACCGCGGTCGCCGCGGTGTCCCGGCGGGACGACGGCATCCTGCGGCTGCACTCCGCCGACGTGGACGGGCCGGTCGTGGAACTGGCGGTGGACGCCCTGGTCCCCCAGTCCGACAAGCGGTGGACCGCCTACCCGGCGGGCGTCGTGTGGGCGCTGCGCGAGGCCGGGCACACCGTCACCGGCGCCGACGTCCACCTCGCCTCGACCGTCCCGGCGGGCGCGGGCCTGTCGTCCTCGGCGGCCCTGGAGGTCGTCGTCGCGCTCGCCCTGAACGACCTGTTCGGCCTCGGTCTGCGCGGCTGGCAGCTGGCCCGGCTGTCCCAGCGTGCCGAGAACGTCTACGTCGGTGCCCCCGTCGGCATCATGGACCAGACGGCCTCGGCCTGCTGCGGGACCGGCCACGCCCTGTTCCTCGACACCCGTGACCTCTCCCAGCGCCAGATCCCCTTCGACCTGGCCGCCGAGGGCATGCGCCTGCTCGTCGTCGACACCCGGGTCAAGCACAGCCACAGCGAGGGCGAGTACGGAAAGCGCCGCTCCGGCTGCGAGAAGGGCGCGGCCCTGCTGGGCGTCGACGCCCTGCGGGACGTCCCGTACGCGGAACTGGACGCGGCGCTCCAGCGGCTCGGCGACGAGGAGGAGGTCCGCCGGCTGGTCCGGCACGTGGTGACGGAGGACGAGCGGGTCGAACGGGTCGTCTCCCTGCTGGAGTCGGGCGACACCCGCGCCATCGGCCCGGTGCTCGTGGAGGGCCACGCCTCGCTGCGCGACGACTTCCGCGTCTCCTGCCCCGAACTCGACCTGGTGGTGGAGACCGCCGTGGCCTCCGGCGCCCTCGGCGCCCGCATGACCGGCGGCGGCTTCGGGGGCTCGGCCATCGTCCTGGCGGAGGAGACGGACGTCCCGACGATCACCAAGGCGGTGGAGGAGGCCTTCGCGGCGGCCGGCTTCAAGACCCCCCGGGTCTTCGAGGCGGTGCCGGCGGCGGGCGCGCGGCGGGTGCGCTGACGGCCGGGGAGGGGCGGTCCGGCCCCCGTGCTGTCGAGGACCAGCGGCAGGACACCGACGGGAGCGGATCTCCGGGCCGGACGACGCGCAGGCGGCGTGGCACCCGGGGCCCGCTCCGAGCGGATCGGGCCGGGCTCGGGCGGAGGGCCGGGTCGTCCCGCCACAGCGCCGAGGCCGTGGGGCTGGAGCAGGGGCGGCGGTCGCCGGAGCCGGGGCCCGGTCAGCGCAGCCGTTTCGTCAGCGTGTACTCCGTGATCCCCGGAGGGTAGTCGGGGATCACGCACACCACCTCGTAGCCCTGCCGCTTGTAGAACTCCGGGGCCTGGAAGTCCCAGGTCTCCACGCGGGCGGCCGTGCAGGCGCGTTCGGCGGCGGCGACGCGTTCCGCCTCCGCGAGGAGGCCGGAGCCCAGGCCCGCTCCCCGGTGGCGGGCGTCGACCCACAGGTAGGCCACGTGCAGCCAGGCCGTCCAGGTGTGGCCGACCAGACCGCCCGCGAGATCACCGTTCGCGTCCCGTGCCCACACGTGCAAAGGCGTTTCGCGTTCGCCCGGGGTTCCGCGCAGTGCGCGCAGGACCGGTGAGGCCGCCGTATTGGTGTCCCTCAGCCTCCTGCGGAGCAGATCACGTCGGGCCTTGTCGACTTCTGTCTCAAGACGGAACATGCGGCTCACCATAGACGCGCAAGGCCGCCAGTTCTGCAAATGGCCTTCCGCTCCCGGCGCCCGCCCGTACTCTGATGAACAGCGCCGGTGGGGGCCGGCGCCGTTCAGGGGGCGAGACGGTCGGGTACGGCGTCCGGGGCGGGGGCGGCGGTTGTCGCGCGGCGGCGGCCGTGCGGCTGCGGCGACCCGTCCTGCGTCCGGTGAGCGAGTGACAGGGGCCTCGGCGTCGTACCCGCGCCGGTGTCGCCCTCCGACGATGGGGTGATCCCCTGCTCCGGGAGGAGCTCGGGGGAAGGGGGTTTCGCGTGGTTCGTATCCGGGTCCTGGTCGTCGACGACCATCGCATCTTCGCGGAGTCACTGGCCGCGGCCCTGGCCGCGGAGCCCGATGTCGACGTGTCCGCGGCGGGCAGCGGCCCGGCAGCGCTGCGCTGTCTGGAGCGGGCGGCCGCCGAGGGGCGGCGGTTCGACGTGCTGCTCGTCGACGCCGACCTGGGCGGCAAGGTGCCGGGCGGCCGACCGGCCGTACCCATGCAGACCGGTGACGAGGACGGGCTCGTCGACGGGATGACACTGGTCACCGAGGTGCGTTCGGCGCAGCCGCAGGTACGGGTCGTCGTCCTCGCCGAGAAGGACGAGCCGGTCCGGGCCGCGCTCGCCCTGCAGGCGGGGGCCTCCGGGTGGGTGGCCAAGGACTGCTCGCTGAACCGGCTGCTCACCGTCGTCCGAGGGGTGCTGCGCGACGAGACGCATCTGCCGCCCGCGCTGCTGACGGGCGTGCTGCGGGAGTTGACCACCGCCCGGCGGCACCGCACGGAGAGCGAACGGCTCGTGGAGTCCCTGACCCCGCGCGAGCGGGAGGTGTTGCGGTGCATGGTCGCGGGACTGGGGCGCAAGGCGGTCGCCGAGCGCCTGTATCTGTCCCCGCACACCGTACGGACCCATATGCAGAACGTCCTCGGGAAGTTGGGAGTGCACTCCACCCTCGCCGCGGTGGCCCTCGCCCGACGGGCGGGTGTCGGGCCCGTCGACCTAACCGGGGATGTTGTCGAACGGGGCGGTCAACTGGCGTAGCAACCCAGCCAGTTCACCGCGCTGGGCGTGGGTGAGTTCCGCGAGGATCGCCCGCTCCTGCGCCAGCAGCCCGGCCAGTGCCTGGTCGGCGCGGTCGCGGCCCTCCTTCGTGAGCCGGACCAGGACGCCGCGCCGGTCGCTGGGGTCGGGCAGCCGCTCCACCAGGCCCTTCTTGGCGAGGCGGTCGATACGGTTGGTCATCGTGCCCGAGGTGACGAGCGTCTGCGTGAGGAGCTGCCCCGGCGAGAGCTGGTACGGGGTGCCCGCGCGGCGCAGCGCGGTCAGGACGTCGAACTCCCAGGACTCCAGAGCGTGCTCGGCGAAGGCGAGCCGGCGTGCCCGGTCCAGGTGCCGGGCCAGTCTGCTCACCCGGCTGAGCACCTCGAGCGGTTCCACGTCGAGGTCCGGGCGCTCCCGGCGCCACGCTGCGACCAGCCGATCGACCTCGTCCTCCATGACGATCAGTGTAGTGGTTGTGTCGACGTGAAGTCTCTTGATGTCAAATCTCTTGACGTCGAGATGAATGGAGGTGACGCTGGGTACCCGGCCCTGCGCACCGCACCGGGAGGCCCCATGTCCGTCACCGACCCCCTCTGGGACCCCGCCCAGTACCTGCGTCACGCCGGTCACCGCACCCGGCCCTTCACCGACCTGCTCGCCCGGATCCCGGAACCCCCAGGAGAACCGGCCCGCATCGCCGACCTCGGCTGCGGCGCCGGCGACGTCACGGCCCTGCTCGCCGAGCGCCGGCCCGCCGCCCGCATCACCGGCTACGACAACTCGCCCGAGATGCTCGCCAAGGCCCGCGCCGACCACGAGGGCCCGAGTCCCGGGGGAGGCAGGCTCGACTTCGCCCACGCCGACATCCGCACGTGGACGCCCGAGGAGCCGTACGGCCTGATCGTCAGCAACGCCGCGCTGCAATGGGTCCCGGGGCACGTGGAGCGCTTCCGCGACTGGATCGCCGGGCTCGCCCCCGGGGGCGCCCTCGCCTTCCAGGTGCCGGGCAACTTCGACGCCCCCAGCCACACCCTGATGCGTGAAATCGCCGCCTCCCCGCGCCGGCGCGCCCGCCTGGACGGCGTCCTGCGCCACGACGACGCCGTGCTGCGGCCGGAGGCCTACCTGGAGCACCTGACCGCCCTCGGCTGCACCACAGACGCCTGGGAGACCACGTACATCCACCTGCTGACCGGCGAGGACCCGGTCCTCGACTGGGTCGAGGGCGCCGGCCTGCGGCCCGTCCTCACCGCCCTCGCCGACGACCCGGAGGCGCGGGAGGCCTTCGTCGCCGAATACCGGACGGCCCTGCGAGCCGCCTATCCGGCAGGTCCCCACGGCACCCCGTTCCCCTTCCGCCGCGTCTTCGCGGTCGCTGTCAAGGGGAGTTGACCTCAGGGCGTGCGCCCCAGGTGGGTGACCAGGATGCGGATGACCTGGTCGTCGATGATGTACAGAATCCGGTACTCGCCGATGTGCAGGCGCCGGAGGTCTGGTGATCCGTACGGAACCGAACCCGCCGGCCGGGGGTTCTCGGCGAGCTTGTCGATGGTGTCGAGGACCAGCGAGAGGCCGCTCGCGTCCTCGTCGAGGAATCGGGCCGCGGAGTCGAGGGCGTGCGGCTCGAAGACGATTTCGCGGGTCACTTCTGTTCGAGCCGCAACCGCTTGCGCACCTCGGCCATGGGGATGCCCGGTCCGAGCGTTCCCTCGGCCCTGCGCCGCTGGTAGTCGGCGACCGCCCATGCGTCTTCGAGATCCTCCATGACCTGTGGTGACACGAGAAGTGCTGCCACGCGCCCGTGGTCCGTGAGCGCGATGGTCTCGCGGCTGTGGGCCGCGCGACGGACGAGGTCGCCGAGCTGGGCACGGGCTGCGCTGATCGTGATCTCGGTCATGCGGGCAGAATCGCACAAGGTCGATCCTGTGTGTCATCGGTTCAGCTCTTCCGGTGACCTATCAGCCGCGGCTTCGGCTCCAGGCCGTCCAGCCCGTACCACGCCAGGTTGACCAGGTGGGCCGCCACCTCCGCCTTCTTCGGCCTGCGGACGTCCAGCCACCACTGGCCCGTCAGCGCGACCATCCCGACCAGGGCCTGCGCGTACAGCGGGGCCAGCTTCGGGTCGAAGCCGCGGGACTTGAACTCCCGGACCAGGATGTACTCCACCTGGGTGGCGATGTCCGAGATCAACGAGGCGAAGGAACCCGTCGACTGGGGGATGGGGGAGTCACGGACCAGGATGCGGAAACCGTCCGTGTACTCCTCGATGTAGTCCAGCAGCGCGAACGCCGCCTGCTCGCACAGCTCGCGGGGGTGGCCGGCCGTCAGCGAGCCGGTCACCATGTCCAGCAGCCGCCGCATCTCGCGGTCCACCACCACCGCGTACAGGCCCTCCTTGCCGCCGAAGTGCTCGTACACCACCGGCTTGGAGACTCCGGCCCTCGCCGCGATCTCCTCCACCGACGTGCCCTCGAAGCCCTTCGCCGCGAACAGGGTGCGGCCGATCTCCAGCAGTTGCTGACGCCGCTCGGCACCGGTCATCCGGGTGCGACGCACGCGCCGCGGCTTGTCATTGCTCGGGGTGCTGCTCGAGTCGGTCGCCACGGCGACCATCATGCCGCCTCAGCGGGTTCCTTCCCGCGCCGGGAGCCGCCTTCCGAGGTGTTGCGGCGCGAATCGATACGCGAGCGTGACGGCCACCGCACGTCGTACGCCCAGCCCAACTGCTCGAACCAGCGGATCAGACGGGCGGAGGAGTCCAGTTGCCCGCGCTCCACACCGTGCCGCGCGGACGTCGGGTCGGCGTGGTGCAGGTTGTGCCAGGACTCACCGCAGGACAGCACCGCCAGCCACCACACGTTGCCCGAACGGTCCCGCGACTTGAAGGGACGCTTGCCGACCGCGTGACAGATCGAGTTGATCGACCACGTCACGTGGTGCAACAACGCCACCCGGACGAGTGATCCCCAGAAGAACCCGGTGAACGCGCCCCACCAGGACATGGTGACCAGACCGCCGATCAGCGCGGGCAACGCCAGCGACAGCGCCGTCCACAGGATGAACTGCCGGGAGATCGCCCGCAGCGTCCGGTCCTTGATCAGATCCGGCGCGTACTTGTCCTGCGGCGTCTGCTCCTCGTCGAACATCCAGCCGATGTGCGCCCACCACAGGCCCTTCATCAGCGCCGGGACCGTCTCCCCGTACTTCCACGGCGAATGCGGGTCGCCCTCGTCGTCGGAGAACTTGTGGTGCTTGCGGTGATCGGCCACCCACCGCACCAGCGGCCCCTCCACCGCCATCGAACCGGCGATCGCCAGCGCGATCTTCAACGGCCGCTTCGCCTTGAACGAACCGTGCGTGAAGTGCCGGTGGAAACCGATGGTGATGCCGTGGCAGCCGAGGAAGTAGAAGAAGACCAGCAGACCGAGGTCCAGCCAGCTCACCCCCCACCCCCACGCCAGCGGCACCGCCGCCACCAGCGCCAGGAAGGGGACGATGATGAAGAGCAGCAGCGTGATCTGCTCGATGGAGCGCTTGCGCTCGCCGCCCAGCGTGGCGGAGGGCGCCACGTCGTCGGGCCCGGATCGGTCCGTAGCTTCGTGCAGCACGTCGGAGCCTGAGGTCATGCGTGTTCCCTGTGGGGTATGTGGACTGGGGGTGGGTGCCCGGCCTCCGGAAACGCACTGCATACCTACGCCTCCGTAACCTACGGCAACGTAAGTATGTCAGCGCGTCGCCCGGCGGCAAGAGCCCGTGGGCCTGCGCGTCCGGGTCGACACCTATCCTTGAAGTCGGTCGGACAGCGCGGTCCGCTCTGATTTCTTCCCGGACGTCCGGCCCGCAAGCGGCGTACGCCGCGCGAGACGCTGTCCGGGTTCCCTCCCAGACGAGCTTCAACACTGCAAGGAGCCGCACCTGTGAGCAGTGCCGACGACCAGACCACCACGACGAGCAGCGAGCTGCGCGCCGACATCCGCCGACTGGGTGACCTCCTGGGGGAGACCCTGGTCCGGCAGGAGGGCCCGGAGCTGCTCGACCTCGTCGAGAAGGTGCGCCGACTCACCCGTGAGGACGGCGAGGCCGCCGCCGAGCTGTTGCGGGGCGCCGAACTGCAGACCGCGGCCAAGCTGGTCCGCGCGTTCTCCACCTACTTCCACCTGGCCAACGTCGCCGAGCAGGTGCATCGCGGCCGCGAACTGCGCGCCCGCCGCGCCGCCGAGGGCGGACTGCTCTCCCGTACCGCAGACCGCCTCAAGGACGCCGACCCCGAACACCTGAGCGAAACGGTCCGCAACCTCAACATCCGGCCCGTCTTCACCGCGCACCCCACCGAGGCCGCCCGCCGCTCCGTCCTCAACAAGCTCCGCCGCATCGCCGCGCTCCTCGACACCCCGGTCATCGCCTCCGACCGGCGTCGCCTGGACACCCGGCTGGCCGAGAACATCGACCTCGTCTGGCAGACCGACGAACTGCGCGTGGTCCGTCCCGAACCCGCCGACGAGGCCCGCAACGCCGTCTACTACCTCGACGAACTGCACGCCGGCGCCGTCGGCGACGTCCTGGAGGACCTCACCGCCGAGCTGGAGCGCGTCGGCGTCCACCTTCCCGACGACACCCGCCCCCTCACCTTCGGCACCTGGATCGGCGGCGACCGCGACGGCAACCCCAACGTCACCCCCCAGGTCACCTGGGACGTGCTCATCCTCCAGCACGAACACGGCATCAACGACGCCCTGGAGATGATCGACGAACTGCGCGGCTTCCTCTCCAACTCCATCCGCTACACGGGTGCGACGGAGGAACTGCTCGCCTCCCTCCGGGCCGACCTCGACGCCCTCCCCGAGATCAGCCCCCGCTACAAGCGCCTCAACGCCGAGGAGCCCTACCGGCTCAAGGCCACCTGCATCCGCCAGAAGCTGGAGAACACCAAGCTCCGCCTCGCCAAGGGCACCGCCCACGAACCCGGCCGCGACTACCTCGGCACCGGCGAGCTCCTCGCCGACCTGCGGCTCATCCAGGCATCCCTGCGCGAACACCGCGGAGGCCTCTTCGCCGACGGCCGCCTCGCCCGCACGATCCGCACCCTGGCCGCCTTCGGGCTCCAGCTCGCCACCATGGACGTGCGTGAACACGCCGACGCCCACCACCACGCCCTCGGCCAGCTGTTCGACCGGCTCGGCGAGGAATCCTGGCGGTACGCCGACATGCCCCGCGAGTACCGGTCCAAGCTGCTCGCCAAGGAGCTCCGCAGCAGGCGCCCCCTCGCCCCCACCCCCGCGCCCGTCGACGCCGCCGGAGAGAAGACCCTCGGCGTCTTCCAGACCGTCAAGCGCGCCCTGGAGGTCTTCGGCCCCGAGGTCGTCGAGTCCTACATCATCTCCATGTGCCAGGGCGCCGACGACGTCTTCGCCGCCGCCGTCCTCGCCCGTGAGGCCGGACTCATCGACCTGCACGCCGGCTGGGCCAAGATCGGCATCGTCCCGCTCCTGGAGACCACCGACGAACTCAAGGCCGCCGACACCATCCTCGAGAACATGCTCGCCGACCCCTCCTACCGGCGCCTCGTCGCCCTCAGGGGCGATGTCCAGGAGGTCATGCTCGGCTACTCCGACTCCTCCAAGTTCGGCGGCATCACCACCAGCCAGTGGGAGATCCACCGCGCCCAGCGCCGCCTGCGCGACGTCGCCCACCGCTACGGCGTACGGCTGCGCCTCTTCCACGGCCGCGGCGGCACCGTCGGCCGCGGCGGCGGCCCCACCCACGACGCCATCCTCGCCCAGCCCTGGGGCACCCTCGAGGGCGAGATCAAGGTCACCGAACAGGGCGAGGTCATCTCCGACAAGTACCTCATCCCCTCCCTCGCCCGGGAGAACCTGGAACTGTCCGTCGCGGCCACCCTCCAGGCATCCGCCCTGCACACCGCGCCCCGCCAGTCCGACGAGGCCCTCGCCCGCTGGGACGCCGCCATGGACGTCGTCTCCGACGCCGCCCACACGGCCTACCGGGGGCTCGTCGAGGACCCCGACCTGCCGGCGTACTTCCTGGCTTCCACGCCGGTCGACCAGCTCGCCGACCTGCACCTGGGCTCGCGGCCCTCCCGCCGCCCCGGCTCGGGCGTCTCGCTCGACGGACTGCGCGCCATCCCGTGGGTGTTCGGCTGGACCCAGTCCCGGCAGATCGTCCCCGGCTGGTTCGGCGTCGGCTCCGGTCTCAGGGCCCTGCGCGAGGCCGGACTCGACACCGTCCTCGACGAGATGCACCAGCAGTGGCACTTCTTCCGCAACTTCATCTCCAACGTCGAGATGACCCTCGCCAAGACCGACCTGCGCATCGCCCAGCACTACGTCGACACCCTCGTCCCCGACCACCTCAAGCACGTCTTCGACGCCATCAGGGCCGAGCACGAACTGACCGTCACCGAGGTCCTGCGCGTCACCGGCGAGCAGGAACTCCTGGACGCCACCCCGGTCCTCAAGCAGACCTTCGCCATCCGCGACGCCTACCTGGACCCGATCTCCTACCTCCAGGTGGCTCTCCTCAAGCGCCAGCGCGACGCCGTCGGCACCGGCGAACAGCCCGACCCGCTGCTCTCCCGCGCCCTGCTGCTCACCGTCAACGGCGTCGCTGCCGGCCTGCGCAACACCGGCTGACCCGACCGCGGTGAAGGGCGCCCCCGGCCTCGTACGGCCGGGGGCGCCCTTCGTGTGCGCCTCCTCGGGCTCGTACGGCCGGGAGAGCCGCGGCCGGCAGTGCCGCTCCCGACGGCGCCGGCACCCACGCCGCCCGCGTCCGCAGCGGACCGCCGGCCACCACGACCGGCGCGAGCAGCAGCGCGCCGCCCGGCGGAACCCACGCGTGCGGAACCCCGGCACCACCCGGACGGACCGCATGGGTGCCGCCCGGCTTCGGCACCACCGTGCACGTCCGCCCCCCGCCAGGGTCACCGAGTCCTCCGGCGCGGCCTCCGTACGCGGCTGCGACCCGGCGACAGCGGGGTGCACGGCCCCGTGCAGGTCCTCGCGCCGCACCGCGTCACCTCCACCGTGCCCCGCCCGCGCCCCTTCGTCGGCATCACGTACTGCGCCGTGCCCCACGAAGCCCGCACGCCCGCGACCAGGATCAGCACGGCGACCGCGCCGCCCACCGCCGCGAACCGGCCGAACCGCAGGGCGCAGGAGCCACGGGAGGAGCGGGCAGCGGGAGACACGGCCGAGCTCCTCGGCCGTGACCTCGCGGCCGGTCAACTCCGGGCGGGTTCCGGCAGGCCTCGGGCACAGGGACGAACCGACCGGCGCGCCCATCGACACGTCACGAGTTGTACGTGCTCTGCGCCCGCTCCAGCCCTTCGACCACCAGACACTCCACCGCGTCCGCCGCCCGGTCCACGAAGTAGTCCAGCTCCTTGCGCTCCGCCGACGAGAAGTCCTTCAGCACGAAGTCCGCCACCTGCATCCGCCCCGGCGGCCGCCCGATCCCGAACCGCACCCGGTGGTACTCCCGCCCGAACGCCTTCGTCATCGACTTCAACCCGTTGTGACCGTTGTCCCCGCCACCCAGCTTCAGCCGCAGCGTCCCGTAGTCGATGTCCAGCTCGTCATGGACCGCCACCACGTTTGCCACCGGCACCTTGTAGAACTCCCGCAGCGCGTTCACCGGCCCGCCCGACAGGTTCATGTACGACATCGGCTTCGCCAGAACCACCCGCCGGTTCGCCGGCCCCGGCGGCCCGACCCGCCCCTCCACGACCTGTGCCTGGGCCTTGCCGGCCCGCTTGAACCGGCCCCCCATCCGCTCCGCCAGCAGATCCGCCACCATGAACCCCACGTTGTGGCGGTTCATCGCGTACTCCGGCCCCGGGTTGCCCAGCCCCACGACCAGCCAGGGACCCGCCGCACCGGCCGCCGCATCCGTCGTCACGTCCATGTCTCCTTCATACGTCCCTAGCCACGCCCCCATACGCGTCGGCCGCTGCCCCGTACGGGAACAGCGGCCGACGAAACGACGACTCGGAGTGAGGATCAGGCCTCGGAGGCCGACTCGCCCTCGGCACCCTCGGCGGGCGCCTCCTCCGCCTGCGCGGCCAGCACCTGGATGACGACCGCGTCCTCGTCGACGGCCAGCTTGGTGCCCTTCGGGAGGGGGATGTCCTTGGCGAGGATGGAGGCGCCGGCCTCCAGACCCTCGACGGACACCGTGACGGACTCGGGGATGTGGGTCGCCTCGGCCTCGACCGGCAGCGTGTTCAGCACGTGCTCCAGCAGGTTGCCGCCCGGCGCCAGCTCACCCTCGGTCTGCACGTAGATCTCCACGCTGACCGTCTCGCCGCGCTGCACCAGCTGCAGGTCGACGTGCTCCAGGAAGCCCTTGATCGGGTCACGCTGCACCGACTTCGGGATCGCCAGCTCGTTCGACTCGCCGTCGATGTCCAGCGCGATCAGCACGTTCGGCGTCCGCAGCGCGAGCAGCAGCTCGTGGCCCGGAAGGGTCAGGTGCAGCGGGTCCGAACCGTGCCCGTACAGCACACCCGGAACCTTGTTGTCACGACGGATACGGCGCGCGGCACCCTTGCCGAACTCGGTGCGCGTCGCGGCGGAGATCTTCACCTCGGACATGCTCACTCCTCGAAAGTCAGAAACGGACGTGGTCACCCGGCCACGAACGGCCTGCTACGAAGAGCGCGTCGATAACGGACCGCCGCACGCCTCCTGAAAAGAGGTGCGGCCTCCCTCGCCGAGCAACTTGGACAGTCTACTCGGACCAGGAGGCCGCACCCAAAACGATCACCGTGCGGCCCGTGCAGAACCCTTCCTGCACGGGCCGCACGGGACTACTGCTCGTCGAACAGGCTCGTCACCGAACCGTCCCGGAACACCTCACGCACCGCACGCGCGATCGTCGTCGCGATCGACAGCACCGTGATCTTGTCCAACGACTCGCTCAGCTCACCCGGCGTCGGCAACGTGTTCGTGAACACGAACTCGCTCACCCGCGAGTTCTTCAGGCGATCGGCCGCCGGACCCGACAGCACACCGTGCGTCGCCGTCACGATCACGTCCTCCGCACCGTGCGCGAACAGGGCGTCCGCCGCGGCGCAGATCGTGCCACCCGTGTCGATCATGTCGTCCACCAGGACGCAGATGCGTCCCTTCACGTCACCCACGACCTCGTGCACCGTGACCTGGTTCGCCACGTCCTTGTCGCGCCGCTTGTGCACGATCGCCAGCGGCGCGCCCAACCGGTCGCACCAACGGTCCGCGACCCGCACGCGACCCGCGTCCGGAGACACCACCGTCAGCTTCGAACGGTCCACCTTCGCACCCACGTAGTCCGCAAGGAGCGGCAGCGCGAAGAGATGGTCGACGGGCCCGTCGAAGAAACCCTGGATCTGATCCGTGTGCAGATCTACGGCCAGCAGCCGGTCCGCACCCGCCGTCTTCATCAGGTCCGCGATCAGACGCGCCGAAATCGGTTCACGACCCCGGTGCTTCTTGTCCTGCCGCGCGTAACCGTAGAACGGCACGATGACCGTGATGGACCTCGCCGACGCGCGCTTCAACGCGTCGATCATGATCAACTGCTCCATGATCCACTTGTTGATCGGCGCGGTGTGGCTCTGGATCAGGAAACAGTCGGCACCACGGGCCGACTCCTGGTACCGCACATAGATCTCGCCATTGGCGAAGTCGAAGGCCTTCGTCGGCACGACCCCGACATCCAGCTGTTGGGCGACCTCCTCGGCAAGCTCGGGGTGGGCGCGGCCGGAGAAGAACATCATCTTCTTCTCGCCGGTCGTCTTGATCCCGGTCACAGCACAATCTCCTCAGAGGTGTCGCAGCTGGTGGCGGTGCGGAAGTGCACTTATCACGGTACGCCCTGCAGGGGAGGGCCGAATCCGGTCAGCCCTCGCCGGCCGACTCCCGGGAAGCCGCCTCCGCCGCCTTCGCGGCAGCACTCCCCGGACGCTTACGGGCCACCCAGCCCTCGATATTCCGCTGCTGGCCACGGGCCACGGCCAGCGAACCCGGCGGCACATCCTTCGTGATCACCGAACCGGCAGCCGTGTAAGCACCGTCCCCGATCGTGACAGGCGCCACAAACATGTTGTCCGAACCCGTCTTGCAGTGCGACCCGACCGTCGTGTGATGTTTGTCCTGTCCGTCGTAATTGACGAACACACTCGCCGCCCCGATGTTCGAAAACTCGCCGATGGTCGCATCCCCCACGTACGACAGGTGCGGAACCTTCGTCCCCTCACCGATCGACGCGTTCTTCGTCTCGACGTACGTACCGACCTTCGCCCTGCGCGCCAGCCGCGACCCCGGACGCAGATACGCGTACGGCCCCACGTTCGCCTCGGGACCCACCTCGGAGCCCACCGCCACCGCGTTGTCCACCCGCGCGCCCGCACCCACCCGCGTGTCCGTCAGCCGCGTGTTCGGCCCCACCTCGCACCCCTCCGCGAGATGCGTGGCACCGTGCAGCTGCGTCCCCGGATGGACCACCACGTCCTGCTCGAACGTCACGGTGACGTCGACCCACGTCGTGGCCGGGTCGACCACGGTGACCCCCGACAGCATGGTGGCGGTCAGCAGCCGGTCGTTGAGGATCCGCCGCGCCTCCGACAACTGCACCCGGTTGTTGATCCCCGCGATCTCACGGTGGTCCCGCGCCATCGACGCGCCCACCCGATGCCCCGCCCCACGCAGGATCCCGAGCACATCCGTCAGGTACTCCTCACCCTGACTGTTGTCCGTCCGCACCCTCTTCAACGCGTCCGCCAGCAACGCCCCGTCGAACGCGAACACACCCGAATTGATCTCCCGGATCGCCCGCTGCTCCTCGGACGCGTCCTTGTGCTCCACGATCGCCGTGACCGCACCGCTGTCGTCCCGCACGATCCGCCCGTAACCGGTCGCGTCCGGCACCTCGGCCGTCAGCACCGTCACCGCGTTGCCGTCGGAAGCGTGGGCGGCGGACAGCCGCCGCAGCGTCCCACCCGTCAGCAGCGGGGTGTCACCGCAGACCACGACCACGGTCCCGTCCACGGAACCGCCCAGCTCCTCCAAGCCCGTCCGCACGGCGTGCCCGGTGCCGTTCTGCTGCGCCTGCACGGCGGTGCGCACGTCCGGGGCGATCCCCGCGAGATGCGCGGTCACCTTCTCGCGGGCGTGGCCCACGACGACGACCAGGTGCTCCGGCTCCAGCTCACCGGCTGCGGCGAGCACATGACCCACCAGGGAACGGCCACAGATGTCGTGCAGGACCTTCGGTGTGGCCGACTTCATGCGGGTGCCCTCACCCGCTGCGAGAACGACGACGGCTGCCGGGCGACTGGTGCTCACGGGATGCCCTTCGGCTGTGATGGGGAGGGGGTGACATCCGCAGGATACCGGGGGTGTTTGTGGGGCACATGAGAGCGGGCCCCGACGGTACTGTCAGGGCCCGCTGCCGGCTCCCGGGGCAGGAGTCGAACCTGCGTCTTACCTGGATTCAAAGTCCAGTCGCCCCTACCGACAGAGCAACCCGGGAATGCCGGGGGTCAGCCTACGGGGTTCGCTGTTCGGCTGCCACCGTCCCGGGCCACCGTCCTTCGACGCGGCGGTGGAGTCCGGCGCTGCGCAGGACCGTGGGCACGGGACAACCCCGTTGGTTCCCAACCCACGTTCCCGCGGCACGGTCCTGGGGTCGTGCTTCTCGGGCATCTCCGCTGGGGCCGGGTGGTGCCGATGCCTGCCGGGTTCGCCCAGTGGTTCTCGGCGCCCACGACATCATCCGTCGTGTGAATCTCGCCGGAAAAGCGGCGTCGCCCGCCCGTAGGCTGGACACATGACCACGACGGGGGAAGAGCTGGTGACGGCCCGGGGAGGGCCGTGGTGGTGGGACAGACGGCGTAGTGCCGTGCTGGATGTGGGGCTCGCGGTGGCGTCCGCGGCGGAGTGCGGGCTGGAGGGGATCCCGTTCGCGCGGGAGGCGGGGGTTCCGGTCCCTGTGGGGGTCGTCTTCGGTCTGCTGGCCGGTTCGGTGCTGCTGGTGCGGCGGAAGTGGCCGATCGCGGTGGTGCTGGTGGCGATCGCGGTGACGCCGGCGGCGATGGGTTTCCTGGTGGGTCTCGTCGGCCTGTACTCGCTGGCGGCGTCCGAGGTGCCGCGGCGGATCATCGGGTCGCTGGCCGGGATGCAGTTGGTGGGTGTGCTCGTCGTGATGTCCGTGCGGATGCGGCAGGACATCGCGAAGGAGGACGTGGGCGTCGGTGACTGGCTGGTGCCGTTCGCGTCGATCACGACGGCGTTGGGGATGACGGCGCCGCCGTTGTTGCTGGGCCTGTACGTGGGGGCGCGGCGGCGGTTGATGGAGAGTCTGCGGGAGCGGGCGGACAGTCTGGAACGGGAGCTGCAGCTGCTCGCGGAGCGGGCGGAGGAACGGGCGGAGTGGGCGCGGGGCGAGGAGCGGACGCGGATCGCGCGTGAGATGCACGACGTGGTGGCGCACCGGGTGAGTCTGATGGTGGTGCACGCTGCGGCGCTGCAGGCGGTGGCGCGGAAGGACCCGGAGAAGGCCGTGAGGAACGCTGCTCTGGTGGGGGACATGGGGCGGCAGGCGTTGACGGAGTTGCGGGAGATGCTCGGGGTGCTGCGGTCAGGTGGGGACGGGGAGCGGCGGGAGCGGGCGTCGGTGCCGTTGGCGGCGGTGGGGGTGGCTGCTGCGGCGGCTGCGTCGCGGGCGGTGGACGAGGGGGAGGGGCCGTGCCTGTCGGAGATCGAGGAGTTGGTGGGGCAGTCGGCGGCGGCGGGGATGGCGGTCGATCTGTCGGTGGTGGGGGAGGCGCGGTCGTGTGCGCGGGAGGTGGAGTCGACGGCTTACCGGGTGGTGCAGGAGGCGTTGACGAACGTGCACAAGCATGCGGCGGGTGCGAGGACGTATGTGCGTCTGGCGTACCGGGTGTCGGAGATCGCGATGCAGGTGGAGAACGAGCCGCCGCCGAAGGCGGCGTCGTCGGCGGGGTTGCCGTCGGGGGGGAACGGTCTGGTGGGGATGAAGGAGCGGGTGTCGGCGTTGGGCGGGGTGTTCGTGTCGGGGCCGACGGAGGCGGGGGGGTTTCGGGTGTCTGCGGTGATCCCGGCGTCGTAGCCGGTGGTGGGTTCAGCCGGCGGTGAGGCGCGTGGGCTGTACGCCGGTGATGAGGGTGGCGAGGGCGCGGTCGATGTCGGGGCCGAGGTACCAGTCGCCGGTGTGGTCGAGGGCGTAGGCGCGGCCTTGGGCGTCGATGGCGAGGAGTGCCCGGGTGTCGGTCTCCGCGCCGAGGGGGCAGACATCGGTGTCGAGGGCGCGGCCGAGGTCGCCGAGGGTGCGGGCCATGTGGAGGCCGTGCAGGGGGTCGAGGTGGAGGGTGGCGGGGGCGATCTGGCGGCCGGGGCCGGTGGAGTTGATGTGGAGTCCGCCGAATTCGGCCCAGGCTTCGACGGCGGCGGGGAAGACGGTGTGGCGGTGTCCGGCGGGTGAGGTGTGGTCGCGGAGGGCGTCGGCCCAGATCTCGGCCTGTCCGATGTCCCAGCGTCCGGGGTGCCAGCCGGCGGCGCGCAGGGCGGCGTCGACGGGTACGGCGAAGCGGGGTGGGGGTCCCCCCGGTCGAGCGAAGCCGAGACCGGGCGAGGAGGTGCGGTCGGTGTGCATCTGCCCTTCGTTCGTCTGGGTCGTGGGTGGTGCGGGGGCTGGGGTCAGCCGGTGGTGGCGGGGTCGACCAGGCGGATGCCGAAGTGGGCGGTGAGGGCGGTGCAGGCGCGGCAGGGGGCGGCGTAGGAGCCGTGGAGGGGGTCGCCGTCCTCGCGGATGCGGCGGGTGGTGAGTTTGGCGTGCTTGAGGGCTCTGCGGGCTTCGCCGTTGGTCATGGGTTTGCGTGCGGCGCGTTTGCTGCGTGCGGCGTCGGCGGTGGTGATGTGCCGGGAGACGAGGATGGTTTCGGCGCAGCGGCCGGTGAAGCGGTCGCGCTGGTCGCTGGTGAGGGTGTCGAGGAAGTCCTGGACGAGGGGGTGGAGGGCGGGGGGCGTGTCGCCGCGGGCGGCGGTGCAGGTGAGGGTGGTGCCGCGGACCGAGAGGGCTGCGGCGATGGTGGGGAGGATGCCGTCACGGCGGTGCCGGAGGGTGGGGATGCGGGGGGCGTCGGTGGCGCTCCAGCCGATGCGGGGGTCGCCGGATGGGCCGGTGTGCGGCCCCGTCTGCGTCACGTTCATGATCATCATCCCCTCCAGAGCATCCCCCCGGAGGTCACAGAGTGCCAAATGGGGTGGCCGATGTGGAAGCTGGGGCGGGGCGACACGCCCGGGTTTGGGCGAGCTGTCACGGGAAGGTGACGGCTGGTCACGGAAGAGGAGGGGTTGGTGGCCGGTGCCGGTGACCGGTGGGGGCGTACCGCATAGGCTGTCGGCACCGCGATCCGTGCGGTGTTCTGCGCGCCGGTGCGCGCGGGCGCCGTGGGGGTCGTGACGGTAAGCAGTCGAGACAGACGTGACAGTCGAATACGTTCCGTAGCGGTCCGGAAGCGGGCGGCGCGGACGTGCAGAGTGCCGCAGGGGGCAACCGCCATGACGACAGGTCGGCTCGGGCAGAAGGCCGTGCCGCCGAACGCGGCTTATGCCGGGCAGGTCGTGCACTTCCCGGATCCGGTGCGGGCGGCGCGTCACCCGAGGGGGGTGCGGGTGGACGAGCGCGGTTACCCCGATTTCTCGCCCTACGCGCGTGCGGCGGCGGAGGTGGCGGAGCCGCCGGAGGGGTTCGGCGTGGACGAGTTGCGGCTGACGGATTACGTGTCGGCGAACGCGGCGCTGGCGGCGAGTGGTCATGAGTTGTGGGACACGGTGCCGGCGGTGGCCACGCCGCACGGCTGGACGTGGCATCACGTGGCGGGGGCGCGGCGGCTGGAGCTGGTGCCGGTCGAGGTGAAGGCGTTGCTGCGGCATCACGGCGGGGTGGCGACATCGGCGGTGGATCATGGGAAGCGGGGGACGCGGCCGTTGCAGGAGACGCGGCCGGCGCATTTCGGGCTGCCGAAGTCGGGTGCGGCGGTGACGGAGTCGCAGGTGCTGGGGGTCGAGGAGGACCTCGGGTACCGGTTGCCGGGCGCGTACCGGTCGTTCCTGAAGGCGGCGGGTGGTTGTGCGCCGGTGGGGACGGCGCTGGACGCGGAGCTGGGGCTGCTGGTGGACCAGCCGTTCTTCACGGTGCGGGACGAGGCGGCGGTCAATGATCTCGTGTATGTGAACAAGTGCCTGCGTGATCACCTGACCAAGGACTACCTGTGCGTGGCTTTCGTGCAGGGTGGTCTGCTGGCGGTGAAGGTGCGGGGCGAGCGGCAGGGTTCGGTGTGGTTCTGTGCGTACGACGACGCGCGGGACGTGGATCCGTCGTGGCCGCCGGCCGAGCGGGTGGAGCGGCTGCTGTCGCCGTGCGGGGACGATTTCGATGTGTTCCTGTCCCGGCTGGCGGGGTCTCCCCCGGAGCTGGAGACGGTGGCGAATCTGATGGTGGACGGCGGGTTCGCGCGTGCCGTCCCGGTTTCTTCCGCGGGGGAGTGAGCTTCGGCGATGGTGACGTTCGCACAGGCGCAGGAGCGCGCGGAGGAGTGGGTCAACGGGGACGTGCCGTCGTACCAGCACCGTGAGGTGCGGGTACGGGAGTTCGACCTCGGGTTCGTGGTGTGGGCGGAGGACCGTGCGGGCGGGCCGCGTTCGGACGGGGGCGCGCAGCGGCTGGTGATCGCCCGGGACAGCGGTGAGGCGACGCTGTGGCCGGCGTTGCCGGTGGGTGAGGTGATCCGCCGGTACGAGGAGGAGTACGGCCGTGATGACGCGGTGTCCGAGCCGGTGCCGGCGGCTGCGGCGCGGGTGGATCTGAATCAGACGTCGTTCCTGTTGAGTCCGCCGGAGTGGCTGCAGGAGGCGGCGGACCGGCTGGGGATTCCGGATCGGCGGGGTGAGGGTTCGGGCTCGTCCGCGGGGTCCGTCGCGGGTGTGGCTTCGGGTGCGTCCGACGGGCCGGGGCCGGTTCCGGGGTTTGCTCCGGGCGCCGGGGGAGCGGCTCCGGCCCGGTCCGGGGGTGCCGCTGCGGGGCCGGCGGATGCGCCTGCCGGTTCCTCGGGGGAGGGCTCCGGGACGGGAAGCGGTGCCGTGTGGCCCGCTGCCGGGGGGAGTGGTGTGCAGCAGGGGACCGGGGCGACTCCGTGGGCCGGTACGGACACCAACGCCGATACCGGTGAGGACCGTTCGGTGCCGCTGCCGGAGACCGTGTTCGCGTCGCAGTTGAGCGAGTCCGGTGACGACGCTCCGCCGCCCGCGGCGTCGCCGGAGGCGAAGACGGCGCTGATGTCGGGCGGCAGCGCGCTTCCGCCGACGGCCGTCGCGCCGGCGGTCCGGGATTCCGGTGCGCCGCAGGGGGCGCCGGGTACGCCGCCCACGCAGGGCGGCGCGCCGTACGACTCCCCGCACGCGCCCGGTGGTGCGCCCACGCCTCCGCCGGCCGGTCCGGAGGCGCCGGCCCGGCCGCTCGCGCCCGACGCCGGGGACATCGCGGACGCCGGGACCGGCAAGGCGACTCCCCCTGCGTGGCGCGACCCGGGTGCGACGCCCCCGCCCCCGCCGGGGGCCCCGGGTGCGCGTCCGGGCGGTGCGCCTGTGCCGCCGTCCGTTCCGGCAGGCGGGTACGTGCCGACGCAGATGGTGGCGTCGCTCGGCCCGGACGGGCCGGAGGCGCCAGGTGGTCCGACCCCGCCGCCTGCGCCGCCCGGTGGTGTCCATCACGCGGCGACGATGCTCGCGGGCCCGGGAGGCAGTACGGGCCCGGGCGGACCCGGTGTCCCGCCGCCTCCGGGTCCGCCGCCGGGTGCTCCCGGTGCGCCTGCGCCGCCTCCGGGTGCTCCCGGTGCGCCTGCGCCGCCTCCGGGTCCGCCGCCGGGTGCTCACGGTGCCGCGGGGCGCGGGCCCGTGCATCACGCGGAGACCGTGCTGGCCGCGCCGCCGGTGGCCGGGCCCGGTGTGCCTCCGCCGCCGGGTATGCCCCCCGGCACGCCCCCGCCCGGTGTTCCCGTGCCGGGGCAGCCGTCGGCGTACGGCTATCCGCAGCCGCCCGCCGGTCAGCCGTCCGCCGGTCGGCCGACCGTCGGCCCGGGCTACCAGGCCGTGTTGCGCTACCGTGCGCAGGACGGCAGCGAGAAGCAGCTGATCCGGCGTTCGGCGCCGGGGACGCCGCATCCGGAGTGGCAGATCTTCCACGAGCTGCGTGCCATGAACGTGCCGCCGGGCCAGGTGCTGGAGCTGCACACCGAGCTGGAGTCGTGCGAACTGCCGGGCGCGTACTGCGCGCGGATGATCCGTGAGCAGTGGCCGCAGGCGCGGATCACGTCCATCGCCCCGTACGGCACCGACCATGCGAGCCGGCAGCAGGGCATGCGGCAGTTGCTCGCCCACCAGGGTGAGTTGCACCAGGTGGCGGACGGTCCGGCGCGGCCCGCGCCGGTGCGTGCGCCGATTCCGCCGGTGCCGCCCGCGCCGCCGGTTCCGCCGGAGGCCGTCGCGCAGGAGCTGGCAGGGGCGTTCGGGCCGGGCGTGTTCCGGTTCGAGCAGGCGGCGGTGTCCCGGCAGGGTGTGCCGCCGGTCGTGGCGCACACCCTGGTGGTGGCGGGGTTGCCGCTGGACATGGGTCCGTTCTTCTGGGCGCAGGCGCAGCCGGGCCGGCCGGTGCCGACGCTGGCGGAGCTGGCGGCGGAGCGGGGTGTGCAGCCGGCTTCGGACGCGGGTTCGTACCTGGTGGTGGGCAGTGACTTCGGCAAGGCGATCTGTGTGCAGTACGGCACGGCGAACATCGTCGCGGTGCCGGTGGAGCCCGGGCCGGGCGGTGTGCCGACCGCGCCGCAGTTCGTGAACACCGGTCTGCCGGAGTTCACGCGCTGTCTGGCGCTGCTGGGCCGGATGTGGCGGCTGCGGTTCGGGCTGAACCAGGAGCAGGCGGGCCGCTGGACGGTGGACTTCCAGGCGCAGTTGGCGGCGTTGGATCCGGCGGCGCTGGGTTCGCCGGAGAGCTGGTGGTCGGTGTTGCTGGAGGAGATGTGGGACGGGTTGTTGTGATCCGTCGCTGCTGAAGCCCGTGTGACGCGAGGAGCCGGGTCCGGTCGTCAGGACGACCGGACCCGGCTTTTGCATGCCCTCCTCGCGGAGTGTCGCGTTATGAACACTTCCGTGTCATCCATCAAGATGTGCGCGATTCATCCCATTTCGTGCCCGGTCTTTCGTGCTGGGCTTCGGGTCCGTCGGTGGAGAGGGGTTCCAGGGTGAGCAGCGCATCGGTGTCGTCGCAGGGCTTCGAGGTGGTGCGGGGACGTGGTTACCGTCCCCTGCAGGTGATCGCGTACGTCGAGGCCCTTTCGAGTCGTCGTGACGCCGCCTGGGAGCGGGCCGCGCGGCTCACCGTCCTCGCCCGGGAGATGGAGGAGGAGCTGGCGCTGCTGCGGGTGCGGGTGGCGGGGCTGGCGCCGCAGACGTACGAGTCGCTCGGGGAGAGCGCGCGGCGGCTGTTCGCGCTGGCCCGGGAGGAGGCTGTGGCCGTGCGGGAGTCGGCCCGGCAGTACGCGCAGGACGTGACGGACCTGGCGGCGGACGACGCGACCGGCGTGCGGGAGGCCGCGCAGGCGTACGCGGACGCCGTGCGCGCCGATGCCGACGAGGGTGCCGGGGAGGTGCTGTCGGCGGCCCGTGCGGAGGCCGACCGGATCCGGGGCGAGGCCCGGGCCGAGGTGAAGGAGCGGCGCGCGCAGACGCTGGCGGTGCTGCGGGAGATGCGGGAGCGCACCTCGGGGGTGCTCGCCGGGGCGGCCGGGGAGCAGGCGGAACGGCTGGACGCGGTGGCCCGGGAGGAGGCCGCGCGGGTGGCCGCGCTGGAGGCCCGGCACGCGGAGGCGGAGGAGCGTGCCGAGCGTGCGCTGGCCGAGGCGCGGCAGGTGTTCGCCGACGCGGAGGAGTCGGCGCGGCGCCGTGCGGAGGAGGCGCGGGAGCGGGCGGCGGGGCTGCTGGCCGAGGCGCGCGTCCGCGCGGAGGGCGTCGCGCGGGAGACCGAGCGGGTGCTGCGCGAGCACGCCGGGAGGCGGGAGGAGGTGCAGGCGCAGCTGGACCAGGTGTGCGCCGGTCTCAGTGCGCTGACGGGACGGGCCGTGGAGTGACCCGGTTCCGGGCGTGGTCCTGTGCCGAGGCCGGCAGGGGGAGGGGCCGCTCGGGGTGCGGGGCCGGTTCAGTCCTTGAGGACCGGGAAGGTGCGCGGGGCGAGGAGCAGCAGGACCAGGAACGCCAGTGCCGCCGCGCCTGCCGCGCCGAGGTAGACGGCGTGCACGGCGTCCGCGACGGCCCGGCGGGTCGCCTCGGGGACGGTGCCCGAGTCCAGGGCGCGGGTGACGGAGTCCAGGTCGTTCGCGCCGCCGAGGCGCGCGGCCAGGACGCCGTTGGCGACCGCGCCGAAGAGGGCCGCGCCGATGGTCTGGCCGGTCTGCCGGCAGAAGAGGATCGACCCGGTCGCCGTGCCGCGTTCCTCCCACTCCACCGAGGACTGCACCCCGATGATCAGGGGCAGCTGGAACAGGCCGAGGGCCGCGCCCAGCAGCATCATCAGCAGGGTCGGCTGCCACGCCTCGCCGGGATAGGGCAGGAAGGTGAACGCGAGGAGGACGAGCGCGGCCGTTCCGATGCCGAGCATCGCGGTGCTGCGGAAGCCGATGCGGCGGTACACGTGCTGGCTGAGGGCGGCCGACACCGGCCAGGTCAGCGTCCACACGGAGAGGACGAATCCGGCGGCCACCGGGGTGAGGCCGAGGACGGACTGGGCGTAGGTGGGCAGGAAGACCGTGGGGGCCACCATCAGCAGGCCCAGGGCGCCGAGGGCCAGGTTGACGGCGGCGATCGTGCGGCGGCGCCACACCCAGCCGGGAATGATCGGCTCCGCCGCGCGGCGTTCCGCCACGACCGCGGCGGCGAGGAGCGCGGCTCCCGCGGCGAACAGGGCGAGTGACGGGGCGGACAGCCACGGCCAGGCGACCCCGCCCTGGACGAGGGCGGTGAGGAGGACGCCGCCACAGGCGAAGACCGTGGCCGCGCCCGTCCAGTCCACGCGTGCGTGGCGGCCGTTCTCCCGCCGCGGCTCGTGGAGGTGGCGGACGACCAGCCACAGTGCCACCGCTCCGACGGGCAGGTTGACGAGGAAGATCCAGCGCCAGTCGGCGTAGGAGGCGAGCAGTCCGCCGAGGCCGGGGCCGGCCACCGCGGAGAGGGCCCACACGGTGGAGAGGCGGGCCTGGATCTTCGGGCGTTCCTCCAGTGGGTACAGGTCGGCGGCGAGGGTCTGCACCGTGCCCTGGAGGGCGCCGCCGCCCAGGCCCTGCACGACGCGGAACGCGATGAGCGCGGCCATGTTCCAGGCAGCGGCGCACAGCAGCGAGCCCAGCAGGAACAGCGCGGTGCCCGCGACGAGGACCGGTTTGCGGCCGAAGGTGTCGGAGAGCTTGCCGTAGACGGGGAGCGTGACCGTCACGGCCAGCAGGTAGCCGGAGAAGAGCCAGGAGAAGTGGGAGAAGCCGCCGAGGTCGCCGACGATCTGCGGGACGGCGGTGGACACGACGGTGGCGTCGAGCGCCGCCAGGGCCATCACGAGCATCAGCGCGGCGACGACGGCGCCGCGCCGTCCGGTCGCGGCGGATCGCCCGCTGTCGCGTGCCACCGGTCTGGTGCCGTCCACCCGGATTCCCTTCCTCGCGGTTGAGTGCCCCCTGCACCTGTCTGTCGCGGAACAGCTTCGCACCCGACCCTCGCGCGGCGGGAGGGCGGAGCCCCGATGGGCCGACGGGCGGAGCGCCCCCGAGAAGGTGCCCACCCGCCGGGGGAGAGCCCTTAGGGGTGCCTCCGTACTACGGGTCGGGGAGGGTTCGTACCGGCGGAGGACGAGACAGGGCGGGGGCCGTCCTTAACCTGGCTTTACGCCGCTGGGGGGCGCGACGCACCGGCGGGGGTGGGGTTTTCCCCAGCAACAGGACTGCGCTGGACACCAGGGCGCGGGAGCCCTGCCGGACGCCAGACTGGACCACGTCGCACGAACACGCACGGAGCGGCCGCCGGACACGACGGGCGGGCGCCGGAACACCGCTTTCATCTGCTGACCGACATAGGAGACTTACCGTGACATCGGCTGTGACCATTCCCAGGCACGGGGGCACTGGAGAGAGTACGGCCGTTGCCGCGCGGGCGCGGCAGGTCGTGAAGGCCTACGGGTCGGGCGAGACCCGTGTCGTCGCCCTCGACCACGTCGACGTGGACATCGCCCGCGGCCGGTTCACCGCGATCATGGGACCCTCCGGGTCCGGCAAGTCCACGCTGATGCACTGCCTCGCCGGGCTCGACACCGTGACGTCCGGTCAGATCCACCTGGACGACACCGAGATCACCGGTCTGAAGGACAAGAAGCTCACCCGGCTGCGCCGGGACCGGATCGGCTTCATCTTCCAGGCGTTCAACCTGCTGCCGACGCTGAACGCGATCGAGAACATCACGCTGCCCATGGACATCGCCGGCCGCAAGCCCGACAAGGCGTGGCTGGACCGTGTGGTGGAGACCGTCGGCCTCGCGGAGCGGCTGAAGCACCGGCCGACGCAGCTGTCCGGCGGCCAGCAGCAGCGGGTCGCGGTGGCGCGGGCCCTGGCGGCCCGGCCGGAGATCATCTTCGGTGACGAGCCGACCGGGAACCTCGACTCCCGCGCCGGCGCCGAGGTGCTCGGCTTCCTGCGCCGCTCGGTGGACGAGCTGGGCCAGACCATCGTGATGGTCACCCACGACCCCGTGGCCGCCTCCTACGCCGACCGGGTGCTGTACCTCGCCGACGGCCGCATCGTCGACGAGATGCACCAGCCGACCGCCGAGCAGGTCCTGGACCGCATGAAGGACTTCGACGCCCGGGGGCGCACGTCATGACCGTCCTGAAGACCTCCCTGCGCAACTTCTTCGCGCACAAGGGGCGGATGGCGCTGTCCGCGACGGCGGTGCTGCTGTCCGTGGCGTTCGTGTGCGGGACGCTGGTGTTCACGGACACCATGAACACGACGTTCGACAAGCTGTTCGCGGCCACCTCCTCGGACGTCACGGTCAGCTCCAAGGACGCCTCCGACGGCGGTGAGACGATCTCCGGCAACGGCAGGCCGCCGGTGGTACCGGCCTCCGTGCTGGACCGGGTCAAGGGCGTGGACGGCGTGAAGTCGGCCGAGGGCACGGTGCACTCCACCTCGGTGACCGTCGTCGACGGCGACAAGGACAGCCTCTCGCCGACCAGCGGCGGCCCGACCATCGTCGGCAGCTGGAACGACAACGACGCCCGCACCATGGAGATCACCTCCGGTGCCGCGCCCGAGAACGCCGGCCAGGTCATGGTCGACGCCGACACCGCCGACAAGCACGACCTGAAGCTCGGTGACGAGATCGCCGTCATCGGCGCGCTCGGCACGCACACCGCGAAGGTCTCCGGCATCGCCGACTTCACCGTCACCAACCCCGGCGCCGCGCTGTTCTACCTGGACACCAGGACCGCGCAGCAGACCCTGGTCGGAGAGAGCGGCGTCTACACCAACGTCAACGTCACCGCCGCGGCCGGCGTCAGCGACGCGCAGCTGAAGAAGAACGTCGCGGCCGAACTCGGCGGCGCGTACAAGGTGCAGACCGCGAAGGAGAACGCGGACGCCAACAAGGAGAGCATCGGGGACTTCATGAACGTCATGAAGTACGCGATGCTCGGCTTCGCCGGGATCGCCTTCCTCGTCGGCATCTTCCTGATCGTCAACACCTTCTCCATGCTGGTCGCCCAGCGCACCCGGGAGATCGGCCTGATGCGGGCGATCGGCTCGTCCCGCAGGCAGGTCAACCGCTCGGTGCTGGCCGAGGCGCTGCTGCTCGGCGTCTTCGGCTCGGTCCTCGGGGTGGGCGCGGGCGTCGGTCTCGCGGTCGGCCTGATGGAGCTCATGGGCATGATGGGCATGGAGCTGTCCACGGACGACCTCACGGTGGCCTGGACGACCCCGGCGCTCGGACTGCTCCTCGGCGTGGTTGTCACGGTGCTCGCCGCCTACCTGCCCGCCCGGAGGGCCGGGAAGATCTCCCCGATGGCCGCGCTGCGCGACGCCGGCACCCCGGCGGACGCCAAGGCGAGCCGGATACGCGGCGGGATCGGTCTGGTCCTCACCGGCGCCGGCGGCTTCGCCCTGTACCTGGCGGGCAGCGCGGACAAGGCGACGGACGGCTCGATGTGGCTGGGCCTGGGCGTGGTGCTGTCCCTGATCGGCTTCGTCGTCGTCGGCCCGGTGCTGGCGAGCGGTGTGGTGCGCGTCCTCGGCGCGATCCTGCTGCGGGCCTTCGGCCCCGTGGGCCGCATGGCCGAGCGCAACGCCCTGCGCAACCCGCGCCGCACCGGCGCGACGGGCGCCGCGCTGATGATCGGTCTGGCGCTGGTGGCGTGCCTGTCCGTGGTCGGCTCCTCGATGGTGGCGTCCGCCACCGACGAGCTCGACAAGACCATCGGCACGGACTTCATCGTCCAGTCCGGCAACGGCCAGCTGATCACCCCGCAGGCGGTCGAGGCCGTGAAGAAGGTGCCCGAGGTGGACCGGGTCACCGAGTACAAGTGGACCGAGGCCGACCTCACCACGCCCGACGGCAAGACGCTGAAGGACACGGCGATCACGGCGGCCGACCCGACGTACGCGACCGACCTGCGGGTCGAGACGGTCGCCGGAAAGCTCGGCGACGCCTACGAGCCCGACGCGATGTCCGTCCACGAGGACTTCGCGAAGGACCACGGCATCAGGCTCGGCTCGAAGGTCGAGGTCGCGTTCAAGGACGGCGGGACGGGCACGCTGACGGTCCGGGCGATCACCAGCAGCGAGGCCGTCGTCGACGCGGGCGCGATGTACACGTCCATCGACACCCTCGCCACGTACGTCCCGGCCGACAGGATGCCGCTGGACGCCCTGGTCTTCGCCTCGGCGAAGGACGGACGGACCGACGCCGCGTACACGGCGCTGAAGGACGCGCTGCACGACTACCCGCAGTACACGGTGCGCGACCAGACCGACTACAAGGAGGCGCTGAAGGACCAGATCGGCCAGCTGCTGAACATGATCTACGGTCTGCTGGCCCTGGCGATCGTCGTCGCGGTCCTCGGTGTGGTGAACACCCTGGCCCTGTCGGTGGTGGAGCGCACCCGGGAGATCGGCCTGATGCGGGCCATCGGCCTCTCGCGTCGGCAGCTGCGCCGCATGATCCGCATGGAGTCGGTCGTGATCGCTCTCTTCGGCGCCCTGCTGGGCCTGGGGCTGGGCATGGGCTGGGGCGCCACCGCGCAGCAGCTGCTCGCCCTGGAGGGGCTGAAGGTACTCGACATCCCGTGGCCGACGATCATCGGTGTGTTCATCGGTTCGGCCTTCGTGGGCCTGTTCGCCGCCCTGGTCCCGGCCTTCCGCGCCGGCCGCATGAACGTCCTGAACGCCATCGCCACCGACTAGCCACCGCACACGGGGGTTGCGGGGGTGCTGTCCGGCGCCGGGAGTCCTCCGAGGACTCCCGGCGCCGGACGCGTGTACACCGTCACCTCGGCTTTCTCACCCGGCCGAGTCAGGTGGCGGGTCGACACGGGCCCGGGGCACAGGGGCCGGGGGTTCCTCGGGACCCCCTCGGGAGCCGGGAGCCGGGCGCCGGCACCGCCCGCCGGCGACGGACGTTGTCCACAGCCTCGGCACCGGGGGTGTCCGGCGACGTACGCTGGACACCCCCGGCCCGCCGCGCGCGTCGGGTCCGACGTGTTGCACACCCCCGGACGGAAAGCGCCCCGAATGAGCCTGCACGGTCTGCTCGACGCCGTCGTCAAGGACACCGCCCTCGCGGAAGCGATCGCCGCGGCCGCCGACGGCAACCGCATGCACGTCGACCTGGTCGGCCCGCCCGCGGCCCGTCCCTTCGTGGTCGCCGCCCTGGCCCGTGACACCGGCCGCCCCGTGCTGGCGGTGACGGCGACGGGACGCGAGGCGGAGGACCTGGCGGCGGCCCTGCGCTCCCTGCTCCCGCCCGAGGGAGTCGTGGAGTACCCGTCCTGGGAGACGCTGCCGCACGAGCGGCTCAGCCCTCGCAGCGACACCGTCGGCCGCCGCCTCGCCGTACTGCGCCGCCTGGCCCACCCCTGCCCGGACGACCCCGGGACCGGCCCGGTCTCCGTCGTCGTCGCGCCCGTGCGTTCGGTGCTCCAGCCGCAGGTCAAGGGCCTGGGCGACCTGGAGCCGGTGTCCCTGCGCAGCGGCTCCCGCGCCGACCTGGACAAGACCGTCGAAGCCCTCGCCGCCGCCGCGTACGCGCGGGTGGAGCTGGTTGAGAAGCGCGGCGAGTTCGCCGTACGCGGCGGCATCCTCGATGTGTTCCCGCCCACCGAGGAGCACCCCCTGCGCGTGGAGTTCTGGGGCGACGACGTCGAGGAGATCCGCTACTTCAAGGTCGCCGACCAGCGCTCCCTGGAGGTCGCCGAGCACGGCCTGTGGGCCCCGCCGTGCCGCGAGCTGCTGCTCACCGAGGACGTGCGGGAACGTGCGCGGGTCCTCGCCGAGGAGCACCCGGAGCTGGGCGAACTGCTCGGCAGGATCGCCGAGGGGATCGCGGTGGAGGGCATGGAGTCCCTGGCCCCCGTCCTCGTCGACGACATGGAGCTGCTGCTGGACGTGCTGCCCGAGGGCGCCATGGCCGTCGTCTGCGACCCGGAGCGGGTGCGGACCCGGGCCGCGGACCTGGTGGCCACGAGCCAGGAGTTCCTGCAGGCGTCCTGGGCGGCCACCGCCGGCGGCGGGGAAGCGCCCATCGACGTCGGCGCGGCCTCCCTGTGGTCCATCGCGGACGTCCGCGACCGGGCCCGCGAACTGGACATGATGTGGTGGTCGGTGTCGCCGTTCGCCGCCGACGAGGAGCTGGACGCGGACACCCTCAAGCTCGGCATGCACGCCCCGGAGACCTACCGCGGCGACACCGCGCGGGCGCTCGCCGACACCAAGGGCTGGCTCGCCGACGGCTGGCGCACGGTGTTCGTCACCGAGGGCCACGGCCCGGCCGCCCGCACGGTCGAGGTGCTGGGCGGCGAGGGCATCGCGGCCCGTCTGGACGCGGACCTGGGCGAGATCACCCCGTCCGTCGTGCACGTCGCCTGCGGCTGCATCGACCACGGCTTCGTCGACCCGGCGCTCGGGCTCGCCGTGCTCACCGAGACCGACCTGACCGGCCAGAAGGCCTCCGGCCGTGAGGGCGCCCGGATGCCGGCCCGGCGCCGCAAGACCATCGACCCGCTCACCCTGGAGCCGGGCGACCACATCGTCCACGAGCAGCACGGCGTGGGCCGCTACATCGAGATGGTGCAGCGCACCGTGCAGGGCGCCACCCGTGAGTACCTGGTCGTGGAGTACGCCCCCGCCAAGCGCGGCCAGCCCGGCGACCGGCTCTACATCCCCACCGACCAGCTGGAGCAGATCACCAAGTACGTCGGCGGCGAGGCCCCCACCCTGCACCGCCTGGGCGGCGCCGACTGGACCAAGACCAAGGCGCGCGCCAAGAAGGCCGTCAAGGAGATCGCCGCCGACCTGATCAAGCTGTACAGCGCCCGCATGGCCGCCCCCGGCCACGCCTTCGGCGCCGACACGCCCTGGCAGCGCGAGCTGGAGGACGCCTTCCCCTACGCGGAGACCCCCGACCAGCTCACCACCATCGCCGAGGTCAAGGAGGACATGGAGAAGTCGGTCCCCATGGACCGCCTGGTCTGCGGCGACGTCGGCTACGGCAAGACCGAGATCGCGGTGCGGGCCGCCTTCAAGGCCGTACAGGACGGCAAGCAGGTCGCCGTGCTCGTCCCGACCACGCTGCTGGTGCAGCAGCACTTCGGGACGTTCAGCGAGCGGTACGCGCAGTTCCCGGTGGTGGTGAAGGCGCTGTCCCGCTTCCAGACCGACACCGAGGCCAAGGCGGTCCTGGAGGGCCTCAGGGACGGCTCGGTGGACATCGTCATCGGCACCCACCGGCTGTTCTCCTCGGAGACCAGGTTCAAGGACCTGGGCCTGGTCATCGTCGACGAGGAGCAGCGGTTCGGCGTCGAGCACAAGGAGCAGCTGAAGAAGCTGCGCGCCAACGTCGACGTGCTGACCATGTCCGCCACGCCGATCCCGCGCACCCTGGAGATGGCGGTCACCGGCATCCGCGAGATGTCGACGATCACCACCCCGCCGGAGGAGCGGCACCCGGTGCTCACGTTCGTCGGGCCGTACGAGCAGAGGCAGATCGGTGCCGCGATCCGCCGCGAACTGCTGCGCGAGGGCCAGGTCTTCTACATCCACAACCGGGTGGAGTCCATCGACCGCGCGGCGGCCCGGCTGCGGGAGATCGTGCCCGAGGCACGCATCGCCACCGCCCACGGCCAGATGTCGGAGTCGGCGCTGGAGAAGGTCGTCGTCGACTTCTGGGAGAAGAAGTTCGACGTGCTGGTGTCGACGACGATCGTCGAGTCCGGCATCGACATCTCCAACGCCAACACCCTGATCGTCGAGCGCGGCGACAACTTCGGCCTCAGCCAGCTGCACCAGTTGCGCGGCCGGGTGGGGCGAGGCAGGGAGCGCGGGTACGCGTACTTCCTGTACCCGCCGGAGAAGCCGCTGACGGAGACCGCGCACGAGCGTCTCGCCACCATCGCCCAGCACACCGAGATGGGCGCGGGCATGTACGTGGCGATGAAGGACCTGGAGATCCGTGGCGCCGGAAACCTCCTCGGCGGCGAGCAGTCCGGTCACATCGCGGGCGTCGGCTTCGACCTGTACGTGCGGATGGTGGGCGAGGCGGTCGCGGACTACCGGCGCCAGCTGGAGACCGGTGAGGCCGAGGAGGAGCCGCCGCTCGAGGTGAAGATCGAGTTGCCCGTCGACGCGCACCTCCCGCACGACTACGCGCCCGGCGAGCGGCTGCGCCTCCAGGCGTACCGGGCGATCGCCTCCGCGAACTCGGAGGAGGACGTCAAGGCCGTGCGCGAGGAACTCGTCGACCGTTACGGCAAGTTGCCGGAGCCGGTGGAGAACCTGCTGCTGGTGGCGGGCCTGCGGATGCTGGCCCGCGCGTGCGGGGTCGGCGAGATCGTGCTCCAGGGCAACAACATCCGCTTCGCGCCCGTGGAGTTGCGCGAGTCCCAGGAACTGCGCCTGAAGCGCCTGTACCCCGGCACGGTCATCAGGGCGACCGCGCACCAGGTGCTGGTCCCGCGCCCGAAGACCGCGAAGGTGGGCGGCAAGCCGCTGGTCGGGCGGGAACTGCTGGGCTGGGTCGGGGAGTTCCTGACGTCGGTCCTGGGATCCTGACCCGCGCAGGGGAAGCCGTCCACGGCGCGAGGTCGCCGTGGACGGCCCGGCGGGTGCGCGGGGTCCCACGGCCGGCCGGGACGGTCGCCGGTCCGTGCCGAGCCGGCGTCCGAGGACCTGCTCGGCCCTGTCGCGCGCCGACTTGCCGCTCATGGACCTGCCGAGGGCGCCCTGCGGGGACTCCTGACGGGGTGACTCGGACCGACGGTGCGCGCTGCGCGGCGAACGCCCGCGTAGTACCGGATCGGTCCGGGCCTCTCACTCGATACGGTGAGGTCCGGAACGGTCCGCCCCCGCCGGGGCAGGAGACATGAGAAGGCCGAAGGAGGGTGCGGTGACGCGCAACAAGGGGTGGAGCGCACGGGTTTGGCGCACCGGACCCGTGGTGATCGCCGCGGCGGCCCTCCTCGCCGGCTGCGAGGGCGTCCAGGACGCGGGATCCCCGGCCGGCGACGAAAGCGGGGGCGCCGCCTCCGGCGGACGTGCCGCCAGCCCGCTGGACAACCCCGACGGCACCGGACCGGGCCTCGCTCCCGTGACCGGCGAGTCGGACCGGGCCGAGGCCGTCGACCTCATCACGAAGGTGACGACCAAGGGCCGCGGACCGAAGACGGGCTACGACCGGGACGAGTTCGGCTACGCCTGGATGGACACGGCCGACGGAGTGCCACTCGCGAGGAACGGCTGCGACACCCGCAACGACCTGCTGCAGCGCGACGGCCGGGAGGTGCGCTTCCGGTCCGGGTCCGACTGTGTGGTGGTCGCCATGACGCTGGACGACCCGTACACCGGCACGACCATCGAGTGGCGCAAGCAGGAGGCCGCCGAGGTGCAGGTCGACCACGTGGTGCCGCTGTCCTACAGCTGGCAGATGGGCTCCTCGCGCTGGCCGGAGGACAAGCGGCGGCAACTGGCCAACGACCCCCTCAACCTCATGCCGGTCGACGGCTCCGCCAACTCCGCCAAGGGGGATTCCGGACCCGCGTCCTGGCTCCCGCCCAGCAAGGCGGTCCGCTGCTCGTACTCGGTGCGGTTCGCCCAGGTGGTGCTGAAGTACGACCTTCCGGTCACCGCGCCGGACCGGAGCGCCATGCTGGAACAGTGCGGGGCCTGAGGACGCGCTCCGAGCGCCGGGCCGGGGCCGGCACGCTGGTGGTGCCGGCCCCGGTCGTGCTGTCGGGCGTGGTCACTGGGCGGGGGGTGCGGGGAGCTCGTGCTTCTCGAAGACGGGGGCGGGCTCGGCCTTGGCCTCGTCGCTGTCGCTGCGGAAGGCGGTGAGGGCGCTGGAGGCCGCGTAGAGGCGGGTCTGGTTGGTGCTGGTGCGGTAGGTGAAGGCCCAGGTGGGGCCGGAGGCGTTGGTGTAGGTGAAGGCGGTGGGGTCGGTGGCCGCCGCTTCGTAGGTCTCCTGCTTCCAGGTGCGCCAGGTGCCGGAGCCCTGGGTCCGTTCGCCGGTGTTGTAGAGGAAGCCGTCGTCGGCGCGGGCCATGATCTCGGTGATGCCGGTGAGGGGGCTGATGACGACGGAGGGGGAACCGGCGAAGGTCCTGTCGCCGACCTGGGACCAGGTGTCGGGGAAGGCGGCACCCTCGGCGGTCTGGGTGAGGCCGACGATGTGCCCGGCGGTGTCGCGGGCGAAGACGCCGAGGCGGTAGCCGGGGTAGACGACGACGGAAGGGGTGCCGGTGATGGCCCGGTCGCCGAGGGCGGTCCAGGTGCCGACGCTGCCGTTGCTGAAGGTGGCGGTCCGCAGGGTGCCGCCCGCGTCGGTGCCGAAGAGCTGGATGCCGTTGCGTACGGTCACGGCGGTGAGCGGGCCGGCGAAGCCCTCGCCGGCCAGCGGCATCCACCCCATGAAGTCGACGTTGGCCCGCTGCTGGACGCGGTACCAGGGCTTGCCGTCGGCGTCCACCGCGAACTGCGCGAGCACCCCGGCGGACGTCTTGGCGGTGACCGGGGGTTCGGCCATCGCACCGGCCAGGTTGACCCAGCCGCCCCAGTCGGGGCTGCTCGCGGCGTGGCGGCGCCACCAGATCTCGCTGTTGACGTTCTGCGCGGTCAGCGCGGTCCTGCCGTCCGGCTGCTCGGCGAGCTGCGGCTGCCCGGAGAAGGCGTCGTTGCCCGAGACGGTCGTCCACTGCACGGAGTTGAAGTCCGTCGGGTCGGTCTGCCGGCCGTGGACCAGACGTCCGATGTTGTCGGTGTAGGCGTACTCGACCTCACCGCTGGACATCTGGAGCACACTGTTCGGCGTGAAGGACTCGGTGCTGATCGCCGGAGTGGCCGGGGTGTGGTTCGCGGTCAGGCGGCAGGCGTCCGGCGCGCCGGTCACGCTGGTGTAGCCGGACCACCACGTGCCGCTGCCGAGGAGCACGTTGTAGGGGTCGAAGTTGCCCGCGTCCTCGCGGAAGCGGTACTGGCGGACCTCCCCGTTGGGCTTGACGCGGAGGATGGTGTCGCCGCCGAAGGACGTGAGGTCCTCGGTGTCGCGCCAGTCCGCCCAGCTGACCGTGCGGTGCTGCTCGATCCACCGCTGGCTGGTGAAGTCGTAGCGGGAGCGGGTCAGATCGCCGGTGGCCGAGTCGACTCCGTAGACCACGCCCAGCTCGGTGGCGACGATGAAGCCGTAACGGCCCCAGCCGGAGGCGATCTTCTTGTTGCTGTCCGCGGTCCAGGTGTCGGTGGAACTGATGTAGCGGGCGTAGCGCAGGTCGCCGCCGCCGTCGACGAACCAGAGGTTGCCGCCCCGGTCCGCGCTGATCTTGTTGCGGTTGGCGTCCAGGCGGTAGTCGGCGTAGGAGTCGCTGATCTTGCGGTGGTGGACGTCCCAGGTGGAGGTCGAGGAGTCGCGGTGGCTGAAGTACAGGCCGTCCGACTTGATGCCGTAGAAGGTCGCTCCGTTGGCGGTCAGCACGCGCGGGTACTGGTCCCAGCCGGTGTCGATGGTGCTGGCCGCGGGGAGCGTGCCCGTCGCGCCGGCCGGATCGGCGACATCGCGCCGCAGCAGGGCTCCCGCGGTGGTGACCGAGTAGAGGGCACCGGTCGATGTGCAGGTGATCTCGTCCGCGGCCTGGGCTGTGCCCGAGGTGGTGGTCATGGCTATGGGCAGCGCGGCGACCGCGGTGGTGATCGCGATTACCCGACGGCTGAGCCGTCCACGGGAGAGGGGTCTCATCAGCATCCTTCCGGACTTCGTGTGATCTGGCGGCCCCGGGTCACGGGACGGCGGGGGGAACGGGACCGGCGCAGGTACGGCGACGGTCCCGCGAGCAGGACATCGGTGGGGTCGGGGCTGCTTTTCCGGCGGTGCGGGGAGGCGGTGCTCCCCGGGGACGGCGCGGGCTCGGCCGCGTCGCCGCCGGTGGTCGTCGTGCGTGTGACGTGGTCCGCGGTGCATGCGCGCGCTGTCGACACGGAGACGGTGGGGAGGGCGGCAGTCGCCGCCGGCGACGCGACCGCACGAGGGCCGAGCCGTCTGCCGGATGTGGATCTCATGGACGTCCTTCCAGCTCAGCGCAGTTATTCCGAGCGGGAGAGCAGCGGCTCGACGTGATCGCGCACCCCGGCAGGGGGACGTTAGGCAGATCCCGGTTAACGCGGCAGTAGCGGAGAGGTGAACAATTATTCCGTGTACATGACAACCGGGTGGACAGTCGGTGATCGTCTGGACAGGGTCCCTACCCAACTCGCAGGATCCATAAGTCGATTCATGACCCACATGTGGTGCTGAGGGGGAACTGTGCCTGACTACCGGAAAGTCGCCCGAAGACTGCTGTCCCGTCGGCTGCGTCGCAGCCGCTGGGGCATGGCCCTCGGCATCCTCCTGGCGTCGGTGATCGCGACCAGTTCCCTGGCGCTGTCCGGTGCCGGCATCCCGCTGTTCCCCGAGGACCCCCAGGGCCGCTCGGCCCCCGATCAGCGGTGGGCGTCCGCCGACGGCAAGGACCACCTGGTCGGCGAGGAGGACACCAACACCAAGCCACCGCAGACCCTCCGGTCGAAGTACCCGACGACGGTGAGGAAGGGCAGCCTCGCCGCGGCCGGGAGGAAGGCCCGCAACAAGGCCGAGGTCGTCGACTCGCCGGCCGCGGAGGTCACCGGCTTCGACCCCGAGCGCAGCGAGGAACTGCCCGCCGAGCGCGACGGTTTCAGCCGCACCTACGCCAACGAGGACGGCACCCGGACCACCGAGATGTCCCCGACGTCGGTCAACTACCGGGACGAGGAAGGGGACTGGCAGCCCATCGACACGGGACTGCGGGCGGACGGCGACGGCTGGCGCAACACCGCCGACTCGGTCGGCGTACGCATCGACCAGCGGGCCGACTCCGCGCGCCTGGCCACCGTCGAACTCCCCGGAGGCCGCGGCCTGTCGTACGGCCTGAGCGGCGCGGCCGGCGTCCAGGGCCGCGCCGACGGCAACACCGTCACCTACGAGGGCGTCCTCGCGGACACCGACCTGACGCTGGAGTCCCAGGCCGGCGGCGTCAAGGAGACCCTCGTCCTGCACTCCGCCGACGCCCCGACGACCTTCGACTTCCCCCTCGCCCTGGACGGACTGACGGCACGGATCGCGGACGGCGCCGTCGAGCTGACCGACGCCAGGGGCCGCGTCGCCGGTGTCATCCCCGCCGGATTCATGGAGGACTCGGGGCGCGGCGGTGAGCAGGGCGCCCCCGCCCGCTCCGAGGACGTCACCTACGACCTCGTCGAGCAGGAAGGCGGTGGTCAGGCCCTGCGGATCACCGTCGACGCGGACTGGCTGCGGGCCCCGGAGCGGGTCTTCCCGGTGAAGGTCGACCCCTCCGTGGACACCTCGTCCGCCGAGACCAGCGTCTACGTCAGGAGCGGCGGCTCCGTCGTCGGCACCAGTGAACTCCAGGTCGGCAAGGGCGCCGACGGCGCGACCGCCACCTACCTCGGATTCCCCTCGCTCGACGAGGAACTGCGCCACCACAAGATCTTCGGCGCCCAGCTCCAGCTCACCAACTACGACTCCGCCTCCTGCAGGGCCCGCCCGGTGTCGGTCCACCCGGTCACCGGGGCGTGGTCCGCCGGTACCGGTCTCAGCTATCCCGGCCCCGCGGTCGGCGGCAGTCTCGCGTCGAAGTCCTTCGCCTACGGCTACATCGCGACCGGCAAGTCCAAGTCCGCCTGCCCCGCAGCCTCGGAGCTGTTCGACCTCGGCAAGTCCGGCCGCGACCTCGTCCAGCGCTGGGTCGACGGCACCCAGGCCAACTACGGCCTGTCGGTGCGGGCCTCGGCCACCGACTCCCTCGGCTGGAAGAAGTTCGCCGGGCACGGCACGGCCAACCCGCCCAAGCTGTACGTCACCCACTCGCCCTACAACGCGAGCTACTCCTTCGCCCAGCCCGTCCCCGACCCGCCCGTCCTGCAGAACCAGAACGGCCAGGTCAAGGTCACCGTCACCAACAAGGGCGGGCAGACCTGGACGCCCGGCGCGTACTACCTGGCCTACCGGGCGTACGACAAGGACGGCAAGCTGGTCACCCAGCAGCGCGCCGCCAACCTGACCACGAACGTCGCGCACGGCGCCAGGACCACCTTCACCGCCACCATCAAGGCGCTGCCGCCGGGTTCCTACCTGCTGGACTTCACCATGGTCAGGTCCGGCGGCCCGGTCTTCACCGACGAGCAGGTCCCCCCGGGCCGGCTCTCCCTCCAGGTCTTCGACATCGCACCCGTGGTGCAGGAGCAGTACCCGCCCAACGGCTACCAGGCGCAGACGCTCAGCCCGCAGCTGTGGGCCAGCGCCGTGGACATCGACGCGCCCGCCGGACAGACCCTCCAGTACAAGTTCGAGGTCTGTGAGCAGGGCGACGACGAGCCCGTCGACTGCGTCACCTCGGCCTACCAGTCGAGCCCCGCCTACACCGTCCCGGCCGGCCGGCTGTCCTGGAACAAGACCTACCTGTGGCGCGGCTTCGCCAAGGACGCGAGCAACGAGGTGACCACGGCGCGGATCGCCATGCTCACCTCGGTCCCGCAGCCGGAGATCACCTCCCGGCTGAGCGAGGGGCAGGAGCTGGAGTTCGACCCGCAGGTCGGCAACTACGCGACCTCGGCGATCGACGCCTCACTGGCCGGCGTCGGCCCGGACATGACCCTGGTGCGGACCTACAACAGCCTCGACCCGCGCCGTGATCTCGCCTTCGGCACCGGCTGGACCACCCGCTACGACATCCGGCTCACCCCCGACAACGACGGCACCGGCAACGTCGTCATCCGCTACCCGGACGGTCGTGACGTCCGCTTCGGCAAGAACCCCGACGGCTCCTACGCACCGCCGCCCGGCCGGTTCGCCAAGCTGACCCGGAACGCCACCGCCGGCACCTGGACCCTCCAGGACAAGTCGGGCACGACGTACTCCTTCAGCAACACCGGCCTGCTCGTCAGGATCACCGACGCCACCTCCAACGTCGTCAACTACACCTACTCGGGCGGCAAGCTCGCCAAGGCCGAGAACCCGCGCAGCAAGCGCTCCCTGACCTTCACCTGGACCGGCGCCCACGTCACCCGGGTCGCCACCAACGCGGTCGACGGCGCCCCGCTGGCCTGGACGTACTCCTACACCGGTGACGTCCTGGACCAGGTCTGCGACCCCACGGGCGGCTGCACGGCCTACACCTACACCGCAGGCAGCCACTACGCGGCGGGCGTCCGTGACTCGCGTCCCGAGTCGTACTGGCGGCTCGGCGAGGAGACGGGCACCACCTCGGCGGAGAGCGCCATCGAGGTCAACCTCGGCAAGGACCGCGGCACCTACACCGACGTCACCCTCGGTGCCGCGGGCGCGGCCACCGGCGACCCCTCCACCGCCGCCACCTTCAACGGCACCACCTCCCGGGTCACCCTGCCCGGCGGCACCCTGAAGGCGAGCCGGGACGCGGCCGTCGAGGTGTGGTTCAAGACCATCGCCGGCGGCGTCGGCGGCCCGCTGATCGGATACCAGGACAAGGCGTGGGGCACCGCCCCCGGCACCGGCGTGCCCACCCTGTACGTCGGCACCGACGGCAAGTTGCGCGGCCAGTTCTGGGACGGCACCGCCCACCCCATGACCGCCACCACCACCAACGTCAACGACGGCAAGTGGCACCACGCCGTGCTCTCCGTCTCCGGCGCCACCCAGACCCTCTACCTGGACGGCAAGCAGGCCGCCACCCTGGCCGGCGGCCAGATCCAGGCGCAGAACCTCACCCACAACCAGATCGGCGCGGCCCGGCCCAGCTCCCCGGCGAGCTGGCCCGGCTGGGGCGCAGCCCAGGGCCGTTCCTTCGCGGGCTCGATCGACGAGGTCGCCGTCTACCACCACCCGCTGGGCTCCCACGCCGTGTCCGCCCACTACGCCCTGGGCACCAGGGCCGCCGACCTGCTCACCAGGACCACGCTGCCCAGCGGCCGGATCGCCGCCGAGGTGTCCTACGACACCGCCCGCGACCGGGTCAGCGAGTACACCGACGCCAACGGCGGCACCTGGGCGGTGGGCGCCCCCGCCGTCTTCGGCGACGAGGACGACCTGCGCCGCACCGTCGAGGTGCACGACCCGGTCGGCCAGCCGTACTTCTACGAGTACGACGGCCTGACCTCGCAGCTGCTGCGCTACGGCGAACCGCTGGGCCTGGGCGTGCGCGAGTACGACGGGACCCCTGAGCCGTCCCCGTCCACCTCCCCGCCGACGGAGGTCTGCTCGGAGCCCGACCCCGGCGACCCGATGTTCTGCACCACCCCGCCGGGCAACGACGACGGCAGCCCCGACTTCATCCGGCACCCCGTCGACGGTGTCGCGATCCGCAGCTACACCTACGACGACCGCGGTTACCAGACCGGCGTCACCAGCGAGACCGGCGACACCGTCACCCTCGGCTACGACGACCGGGGCAACGTCAACCGCCAGACCACCTGCCGGGCCAAGGACGACTGCCACACCTCGTACACCACCTACCCGGCGGGCCTGGACGAGCTGGACCTGCGGATCGACCTGCCCACCGAGACCCGCGACGCCCGCTCCACCAGCGCCACCGACAACCGCTACCTGACGACGTACAAGTACGACGCCAACGGCAGTCTGCTCACCCAGAGGAACCCCGACGGCGGCTCGGTCGTCAACACCTACACCACCGGTGTGGAACCGGCCCGCGACGGCGGCAACACTCCCACCGGGCTGCTGAAGACGAGCACCGACCCGCGCGGCGCCGTCACCCGCTACGCCTACTTCAACAGCGGCGACATCGCCGAGGTCACCGAACCGTCCGGCCTCGTCACCCGCTACACCTACGACGCCATCGGCCGGCGGACCAGCGAGACCGAGATCTCCGACAGCCAGCCGGACGGGGTCACCACCACCTACCGGTACGACAAGCTGTCCCGTCTGGTGTCCTCCACAGACCCGCAGGTCGGCGACGCCGTCACCGGTGCCCAGCACCAGCAGCGCACCACCACGACGTACGACCCCGACGGCGTGGTGACGGCCACCGAGATCGACGACGTCGTCGGCGCCGACCTGCCGCGCTCGATGACGTACGAACTCGACGACCACGGCCGCCCGGTGCGTGTCACCGACGCCGAGGGCAACGAGACCTCCTACGGCTACGACCCGTTCGGCAACCAGACCTTCATGGTCGACGGCAACGGCAACCGCTTCGAGTACGCCTACACCGCGCGCAACATGATCGCCGAGGTGCGCCTGGTCGACTGGGACGGCGACCCCGAGGACGCCGACGGGTCCGGCGAGGACCTGGTCATGCAGTCCTACGCCTACGACATGGCCGGCCGCCTCGCCCAGCACACCGACGCCATGGGCCGCACCCTGGAGTACCGGTACTACGGCGACGACCTGGTCAAGTCCATCACCCTGAAGGGCTTCCGCAACGCCGACGGCACCACCCGCGACATCGTCCTGGAGGCCAACGAGTACGACGGCGCCGGCAACCTCACCAAGGAGACCACCGACAACGGGCAGACCGTCACCAGGACGACCTACGACGCGGTGGGTCGCGTCGCCTCCACCGTGACGGACCCCGACGGCCTGGCCCGCTCCACCACCTACACCTACGACCGGGCCGGCAACGTCACCACGACGAAGAACAGCGGCAACCCCTCCCACGTGCCGTGGCCGGTGAGCGCCACCCCCGAGCAGGTCGACTACGTCTACGACCTCGCGGGCAACGCCACCAAGGAGATCACCCACAACGGCTCCGAGACGCTGACCACGACGTACGCCTACGACCAGCGCGGGCTGACGAAGAGCGTGACCGATCCCGCCGGGAACGTCACCTCCTACGGCTACGACGCGCTGGGCCGCCAGATCTCCACGCTGGCCCCCGAGGTCGACACCGAGCAGGACGGCGGCGCCGTCCGGCGCACCCGCCCGCTGACCATCGTCGGCCTGGACACCTACGGTGCCGCCACCTCCGTCCAGGACCCGCTGGGCAACGTCACCCGCACCGAGTACAACCGGCTGGGCCGGCGGATCAGCACCACGGGCGCCGCGTACACCGCGCCCGGCGCCGGCACGCCCGTCACCCCGACCACCCAGTACCGCTACGACGCGCTGGGCAACGTGGTCGAGGCGACCGACCCGCTCGACCAGGTCACCCGCTACAGCTACGACCGGCTGAACCGGGTCACCGTCCGCGACGAACCCACCGGTACCGGCGACGACCGTGCCCAGTGGAAGTACACCTACACCCGCACCGGCGAGGTCCTCTCCGTCACCGGCCCGACCGGCGCCCGCGCCGAGACGACCTACGACGACCTGGACCGCCCGGTCACCCGGACGCAGATCGACCGCGAACCGTACGAGAACGCGTTCACCACCCGCTACACCTACGACGACGCGGGCAACGTCACCGAGCAGACCGACCCCAGCGGCGCGAAGACGTCGTTCACCTACGACAGCCTCGGTCAGGTGATCCGGCTGACCGAGCCCAGCGGCACGGTCACCGAGTTCGGCTACGACCTGGCCGGCCGCGAGGTCCGCCGCTCCGACGGCCTCGGCCGCACCTCCTCGCTCCTCTACGACCAGGCCGGCCGCCTCGTCTCCGAGTCCGACCGCGCCCCGGACAACAACTCCCTGCGGACCATCGGCTACGACTACGACGACGCGGGCAACCTCACCGCGTCCACCGACCCCCTCGGCCACACCACCCGGTACGCCTACGACGCGCTGGGCCGCCTGGTCAAGCAGACCGAGCCGGTGACCGACACCGAGTCCATCACCACGTCCTTCGGCTACGACGCGGCGGGCCACCGCACCCGCTACACCGACGGCCGCGGCAACTCCACCCACTACACCTTCAACACCCTCGGACTCGCCGAGTCGGTGATCGAACCGGCCACCGAGGCCGACCCGGCCGCCGCCGACCGCACCTGGACCACGGCCTACGACGCGGCGGGCCAGGCGGTACGGGCGACCGCCCCCGGCGGCGTCACCCAGACCCGCGTCTACGACAACACCGGCCGGCTGGTCAAGGAGACCGGTACCGGCGCCGAGGCCGCCACCTCCGAACGCAGCTACGGCTACGACGCGGCGGGCCGCCTGACCTCCGCCGGCACCCCCGACGGCGACAACACCTACACCTACAACGACCGCGGCCTGCTGCTGTCGGCCGAGGGCCCGTCCGGCGAGGCGAGCTACGCGTACGACGACGACGGCCTGCTGACCAGTCGCACCGACGCCACCGGCACGTCGCTGTTCACCTACACCAGGCAGCAGCTGTCCACCGCCAAGGACTCCCTGACCGGCACCAGCCAGAGCTACGCCTACGACACCTCCGGCATGCTCCGCCAGGTCTCCTACGGCGCCGGACAGAGCCGCACCTACGGTTACGACGACCTGGGCCGCATCGACACCGACACCCTGACCAACAGCGCTGGCCGGGCCGTCACCTCGATCGACTACGGCTACGACGACAACGACCACCTGACCTCGAAGAAGGTCACCGGAAGCAACGCGGCCGACAACACCTACGGCTACGACCAGGCCGGCCGCCTCACCTCCTGGACCGCCGGCGGCGACACCACCGAGTACGCGTGGGACGCCTCCGGCAACCGCACCCGGGAGGGTGACAAGACCGCCGTCTACGACGAGCGCAACCGCGTCCAGTCCGACGGCGACTACACCTACACGTACACCGCGCGCGGCACCCTGGCCTCCCGCACCAGCTCCGGGCTGACCGAGGACTTCGCCTTCGACGCCTTCGACCGGCTGCTCCAGGCCGGGGACGTCTCCTACGACTACGACTCCCTGGACCGCGTCGACTCCCGCAACGGCACCGACTTCTCCTACGCGGGCCTCAGCCCCGACCCGGTCAGCGACGGCACCTCCTCCTACGGCCGCGGCCCGATGGACGAGCTGATGTCGGTCTCCGAGAACGGCACCGCGCAGCTCGTGCTGACCGACTCGCACGGCGACGTGGTGGGCGACTTCGACGCGACGGACTCGGACCTGACGGAGCTGGCCGGCACGACCACGTACAGCCCGTTCGGCGAGGAACTGGAGGACGAAGGCACCGGCTCCGGAGTGTCCGGCGACCTCGGCTACCAGGGCGACTACACCGACCCCGACACCGACCAGGTGAACATGGGGGCCCGCTGGTACAACTCCGGCACGGGCACCTTCAACTCCCGCGACTCGGTGAACTACGCGGGCGGCGCCTCCATCCTCGCCAACCGCTACACCTACGGCGCCGGCGCACCGCTGGACTACGTCGACCCCGACGGCCACTGGCCGAGCTGCGGCTGGTGCAAGAAGGTCGCCTCCGGGGTGAAGTCCGGGGTGAAGAAGGTCGGCAGCGGCATCAAGGGCGGCGCTAAATGGGTCGGCAACGGGGTGAAGAGCGGCGCTAAATGGGTCGGCAACGGGGTGAAGAGCGGCTACAACCTGGTCAAGGGCGGTCTCAAGAAGACGGCCAGTTCAGTCTGGGGAATCGTTACCACCGGTTGGCGCTTCGCGAAGTCAACGCTCAAGGCGGCCGGAAGTGGGTTGAGCGAGGCTGCCGGCTGGATCTACCGCAAGGCCAAGTCGGCCATCCGCTCGGTCGCGCAGAAGGTGTCCTCGGCGGTCAGCTGGGTGGCGAGCAAGGCGATATCGGCGGCGAAATCGGCGGCGGCGTGGGCCCGCGAGAAAGCGGCGGAGGCCAAGCGCGTCGCGGTGGTCCGTGCGAAGGCCATCACCAGGAAGGCCAAGGCAGCCGTCTCCTACGCGATCCAGCACAGCCCGCTGCCGGAGATAGCGGCGGCGGTGAAACCGCTGATATCGGTGACGAAGGACATCGTGTCCGCGGCGGCGAACCTGCCCGCGGCGGTGGTGGACACCGCCCGCAACGTCATCGCGGACGCGGCGCAGGCAGCGACCGACCTGCGGGATGCGGCGGTCGCGGCGACCGGTGAGGTCGTGGAGACGGTCTCCAGCGCGGTCCAGGCCGCGACGGAGTTCGCCCGCGCGGCGGCCCCCTACATCAGGGACGGCCTGAAGGCGGGCCTGGAGTTCGCGAAGGAGGCCTCCGGCTTCAACGACTTCAAGAACTGCCTCACCAAGGGCGACATGGAGGCCTGTGCCTGGGCGGCGGCCACGGTGGCCGGTGCCCTCGCGGGCGGCGCGGGAGCCGGCGTGGTCCGCGCGGCCAAGGCAAGCCGCATGGCGACCACGGCGGCGAAGTACGGGGACGACATCGCGGAGGCCGCGGACAAGCTGGACACCGCGGTGGAGTACACGTCCTGCGTCGCGGACGGGGCCGACATGCTGGCCTCGGCCAACAGCTTCACCGAGGGCACGCTGGTCCTGATGGCGGACGGCAGCCGCAAACCCATCGAGGACGTGGACGTCGGCGACGAGGTGAAGGCCACCGACCCGACGACAAACGAGACCTCGTCCGAGAAGGTCACCGCCACGATCACCGGCAAGGGCGAGAAGCACCTCGTCGACCTGACGATCGACACGGACGGCGCCGCCGGCGACGCGACAGCCGTCCTGACCGCCACGGAGGGCCACCCCTTCTGGGTCCCCGACCTGAAGGAGTGGCTGGACGCCGGCGACCTGAAGCCGGGCCAGTGGCTGAGCACGGGCTCGGGCACGAAGGTCGAACTGACGGCGGTACGGGCGTGGACCCAGACCACGGCAGTCCACAACCTGACGGTGGACCGGGCGCACACGTACTATGTGCTGGCGGGGGCAACTCCGGTCCTGGTGCACAACTGCAACAACCTGACTGCTGATGACGCTCGATTCCCTGCTGCGCACGTTCTCGACGAGCATGTGAATGTAAGTGATCAGCGGCTCATTCAGATGGCGCAAACCTCGGGAGTGAAGTCTCGCTTTACTGATCTTCAGACTGCCCAGCAAGTCGTCGACTACGGTATCGCGTCAAATCAGAAGCGCATCGGTAACTGGCTTCGAGGTGGTGGCGTAGGACCGCTTGAAATCAAGGGGAGATTCGGCGCCAATAACCCAATTGGGGTGAGGGCTGATGCGAGCGGAAGTATTACCCCCACAAGTAACGCGTACACAATAATCCTTCAGCGTGCGGCTGGGCACCCGGGGGGATATTACGTGTCGACCGCATACCCGAGATAGGTGTTCTCTGTGGGGATCAGATTTACCGAGGATGACTTCGGCATCACGCATCTAGCCTCTATGTTCCATCAAGACTGGAGGCTATCGGGGAGCGCGCGCGATGTGGTCATGAGCTACGTCGCCCAAACGTCAGATCCGTTCGCGCTAGCGCTCGCCGAGGATGCACTCAGGCTGGCAGCCAGTGGTGAAGCTGGCACTGTTGCCACCCTCTGGGAATGTGCAACTGGCTCCTATCATCGCCTCAACGGCGATTCGGTCAGTGGATTGGACTGGTTCCGGGAAGTTGCAGATATCTGCGAAAGGGGCCTCGCTCAAGCCGACGTACACGCAAACCTCGAAGTCGGTGAAAGCGCGTACGGTGCCTTCACGGGCAGGGTTGTCGCGGAAATCGACGGGCTTGAGCCTGCTCTGGATGAGGCGATCACGAACAATCCAATGGCAAGTATCCCGGGCGCCGTATCGGCGCTGAGGGTGTGCGCCTCGGATATCTGCCCAGAACTCGCCTTTAGGGTCCTCCTGAGATTCCTCATGGAGTATTCTTGTGAGATCGACAATGATTTGTATGCGAGATTCGTAGAGCTGGGTCACGAATTTTCCTACGGAGAATTCGTGGTCTCGCGAATTTCGTTCCTGATGCGCTAGCCCACTCCGGGTGACGGCCCTTGGCTCTGGATAACAGAGAGTCTTTGGGTAGGAAGCATGCGGCAAGCCCAGAGGCCGCCATCGGCTAATCCCGATGGCGGCCTCTGGGCGTCTTGACGGCAACGGTGACGGCAACGTCAGCGGACGACGGCTGCGGCGGGTGGGTCTTCGGGGCCGTCGTCCGCTGAGCCGAGGGTGTTGCCGAGGGTGTCGATGGCTTGGCGTTGGAGGCGGAGTCGGACGTGGGCGTAGACGCCAGCGGTGACGCCGATGTGGGCGTGGCCGAGGAGTTCCTTGATCACGACCAGCTCAACCCCCTGCTCCAGGAGCAAGGTGGCGGTCGAGTGCCTGAGGTCGTGGAAGCGGATGCGGCGAAGGTCGGCCCGGTCGAGGAAGCTGCGGAAGCGGCGGGTGAGGTTGGCCGGGTCGAGAGGCCGGCCGGTAGGGGTGGTGAAGACGAGGCCGCTGTCCTGCCAAGCTGACCCTGCTGTCCCGCGCTCCTTGTCCTGCTGCTGTTTGTGCTCCTTGAGGGAGTGGAGGCATTCGGTCGGGAGCGCGATACGGCGCTCAGACGCCCGGGTCTTGGTGGGCAGATGCGTGAGGCCGCCGGTGCGGGTGCGCTGGAGCGAGCGGCGGATGCTGGCCGTTCCGGTTGTGAGGTCGAGGTCTTCCCATCGGAGGCCCAGGAGTTCGCCCTTGCGGAGTCCGGTGCGCAGCGCGAGTTCGTACAGCGCGTGGAGCCGGTCCGTGCGGGCGGCGTCGAGGAACTGACGAGCCTCCGTCGCAGTCAGGGGCCGGAAGCGCCTGGGCCGGGGCGTGGCGGCTTTGACGTTCCGGGCGACGTTGCGCGGCAGCTCGTCCTCGCGGACGGCGTGTTCCAGAGCCGACTTGAGCACCGAGTGCACGTAGGTCACGGTCAAGGGGGACAACCGTTTCTGGCAGCACTCGCCGATCGCGCAGCACCTCTTCCGTTCGGTGTCCAGGCCCTGGGTGCAGCACTGGCAGGTGGTGCGGAGCCGGTCGAGGAAGGTGCGCACGTCCTTGGCCGTGAGGCGTGCGACCTTCTTGGTGCCGAGGCCGGGGATGATGTGGAGGCGGACGCAGGCGGCGTAGCGGGTGTGGGTGTTCTCCCGAAGCCGGTGGACGGCGACGCTGTCGAGCCAGTAGGTGAGGTAGTCGCCGACGGTGCTGTCGGCGGTGGCGACGGGCAGTCCGCGGTTGCTGTCTGCGATCTTCTCGGCGAGTTTGTCGGCGGCTTCTCTCCGGGTGGTGCCGTAGACGCGGACGCGTTTGCGGGTGCCGTTGGCGGCGAGGACGTAGCCAGCGGCTTCCCAGCGGCCGTCCTTGCGCTGGTAGATGGTGCCTTCGCCGTTGGCGCGGGCCTTCTTGCGCTTGGGGGCGGTCATCGGGCGGCTTCTTCCAGGTGGCGCTGGACGTAGTCGTCCAAGGCGTGGGTGGGGATGCGGCGGGCGCGGCCGATGGTCAGCGAGGCGAGGCGGCGGGTGCGCAGGAGGTCGTAGAGGGCGGAGCGGCCGATCTTGAGTCGGGCCATCGCCTCGGGGACGGTGAGGAGTTCGTCGTCACGCACCGGCTGTCACTCCCTGTTCGCGTGTCGGGCCGCCGTGTATGAGTGCGGCGAGGCGTTCGAGGTCGGGGGTGAGGCCGGTGCCGTCATAGGCCCAGTGGGCGATGACGAGGGTGGTCGGGGAGGGCAGAGGGGTGTGGCGGCTGTGCCAGGCGGCTCGGGCGGCCCGGAGGGCGCCGAGGGTGGTGGAGTAGGCGCGGGTCTTGGTGGAGAAGTGGCCGCGGAAGCCGAGCATGTGGGCCCACTTGCGCAGGTTCAGGTGCTTGAGGTCGTCTCGGCTGCCGAGGGCCCAGGCGGTGCGGATCATCCGGGCGGCGTGCTCAGGTACGGACTCGAACCAGAGGTCGGTGATCCTCTTCAGCCGGTGGTCGAGGGTGCCGGTCGCGGCTTCGGTGCCCTTGGTGGCGTACTTGGCGACGTATCCGGCGACCTTGCCCTCGGTGATCGTGGTCCCGGCCTGGAAGGCCGTGGACCGGATGATCCTGGTGTCGATCTGCTTGCCGAAGGCGAAGGAGCGGGAGCGGCCGTTGATCTCCGGTCCGTCGATGTGGGCATGGGTGGCCGCGAGCCGGATGGCGTCGGTGAGGAGTTCGGGCGTGGCCCATGCGGGTGGTGGGGTGTAGGGGCCTGCGGGGCCGTCGAGGCGGATCACGGCGTGGAAGTGGATCAGCCCGCGCTGCTGGTACTCGGCGACCTTGGCGTACGAGACGCGGACGACCTTGGAGAGCAGTCGTTGTGGGACACCGGCTGCGGCGGCGATGGTGCGGCGCAGGTGGAGCATGAAGCGGGCCCACAGGGCCGGGGCGTGGGCGTTCCACAGCACGGCGCCGGTGTAGTCGTACCGCTCGGGGTCGAGCGGGGTGCCGAGGAGCGGGTCGCCCTTGGCGTGGGTGCGTCCGCAGCGGCAGCGGGCGGAGCCGCCCACGCGTCGCCCGTGGACCGGGCCGTACGAGGGCGCGGTGAGGGTGGCGAAGACGCGGGGGTGGGTGGCGACCTGTTCGGGGATGTTCTTGCCGCCGCGCAGGCCGGCGGCGATGAGGTGGTAGGTGTCCTGGCGATAAAGCTCGGCGCAGGAGGGGCAGCGGGTGGTGCGGCGGTTGCCACAGCGGACCAGGAGGTGCCCGGCGGGCAGTTCCTTGGATTTCAGTTCGCGCAGGATCTCGCCGGTGAAGGCGTCGATCTCTGTGCGCTGGCCTTCGAGCCGAATCGGCTGGGCGCAGCCACCCAGGGATGACAGTTGCCGTAGCACGCCGAGCAGGTCGCGGTACCCGGTGAACGTGGGCAGCGCGGGTGCGGCCGGTTCAGGTCGAGGGATTGTGGTGGTCGGGTCGTGCGGTGGCATGCTGGCGGGACCTCTCTGCACTGCGGCACACGCGTGTGCCGTGAACGGGTATGGGAGGGAGGCCCCGGCAGGGGCGAGGGTTTGGCGACTACACGCCCTTGCCGGGGATCACTGCGAAGCGGGACCAGGAGGCGGCGGTCACGCGGCCTTGTCCAGGTCGACGCGGTCGGGCAGCTCGCGGACTTTCAGCCCTTCGGCGCACATCAGGTCGTTGATCTGCCAGCAGGCTTCGGTGGGCAGGTAGACCGAGCGCAGCCGGACGGGGGTGTGCATGTCGCCGACGGAGGCGATGGACACGCCCTGGGGCATGGTGCGGTCGGCGGCGGTGATGTCCAGGTCCCGGCCGTCGGGGAAGAGGTGCAGGAAGTCCTCGACGGTGTCGACGCGGTGGCAGATGCGGGCGGACAGGTTGGTGCGTACGGCGGTGGTGAGCACGTCGGCCGAGGGCTTCTGGGTGAGCAGCCACAGCCGGATACCGAACTTGGCGCCCTGGCTGGCGATGGCCAGCAGCTCGGCCTCGAAGCGTTCGCGGGCCTTGCGGTCCGGGTGCCGCGTGTAGTTCGCCACCTCGTCGATCACCACCAGCAGCAACGGCAGCTCGGGGCTGAAGTCGGTGATGCGGTCGGTGCGACCGGACCAGAACAGCCGCTCACGACGCTGCATTTCCTCGCGCACCCACCGCAGGATCTCGGTCGGCTCATCGGGGTGGATGGCGTCGGACACCTTGTACGCGGTACGCCACCAGGGCGCGACCGCGCCGAGGTTGGGGTCGATCACGATCAGACGCACGTCTCCCATCAGGGATGCGTAGGCGAGCAGGGTGTTGACGGTGATCGATTTGCCGGAGCGGGTGAGGCCGGCGACCAGGGCGTGGGCGGAGTAGGCGAGGTTGAGCACGATCGGGGTGCCGTCCTCGTCCCAGCCGAGTAGCACGTCATCGGTGGAGACGAACTGCCCCGGTCGGCACACCGGGGAGCCGTCCGGGCCGAGCAGTGGTGAGCGGATCACCGCCTCCAACGGCTCCCGCCGGAAGCCGCGCGCGACGATCACTCCGGGCTTGGGCTGGCTGATCCGGATGCGCCGCATTCCCCAGGCGTCGCACAGGCCCTCGCTGGCCTCCTGCCAGGCGCTCAGCCCGACCTGCGGCAGGGCATCGGCGCTGACGGTGACGCCGAAGGCGTCGGCGCGGGTGTGCAGGCGTGGCACCAGCACGCGCGGCTTGGTCGGTTGGTCCTGCGGGCCGTACTGCTGGAGCACGGTCGGGGTGGCGTCCTTGACCGCCAGGCCCAGCATCGGGGCGAGCCGCTTCCAGCCCCACCGCAGCCGCCGCGCCTGCCGCAGACTGACCCGGGTCTCGGCATCGGCCCGGTACCAGCGGGCGAAGCAGAACCCGGCCCGGCCCAGCAGTCCGAAAGCGCCGAGGCCGACCACGGCCATGAGCGCGAGCCCAAGGGGATTCCCAGTCATCAGGCGCCCGCCTTGGCAGTGACGGCGTCGGCGCGCAGGGAGATGCCGTGCCGGTCCTTGCCGTTGATCTCGTTCTCCCAGGCCGAGGCGACAAGCCCGGTGAAGACGACCGGCAGGCCGACCTTGAGGCCCTTGCCGAGACCGGGCTCCGGGACCTTCACGGTGATCACTTCGGCGCGGCCGTTGAAGGCGAACATCACGTCCACCAGGTGCAGGTGGGCGCCGGTGGGCCGGTCGATCGCGGGCTGCTGGCCTTCGCGGTCCTTGAAGTGCGGGCGGGACTCGGAGGCCAGGATCACCAGGGCCTGGGACTGGTCAATGGGCATGGTCTTCACGGCAAACCTCCAGGTAGAGGGGTGCAAGTCACCCGTGTGGGTGATCGCGTGCCGCAACCATACCTTCATTCCATCCGAATTCCATCCCTATTGAGTTCCATCCATTCTTGCGGTGGTCCATCCATCAGGCGGCTACCCTGACCCCGTGAGGCCGCTGAGCTGGTGAAACACGACAGTCAGCGGGCGGTCTGCGACGGGTGGAATCGGACTGGGACCAGGGATGGACATGGCTGCTGCTGACGAAGCGCGCTTGACGTTCGAACGCATTGCGGACGACCTGCGGCAGCAGATCCGGGACGGCGAGCTACGGCCCGGTCAGCTCCTGCCGACGCAGAGCCAGCTCATGCAGACCTACAAGGCGTCGAGCCTGACCGTGCAGAAGGCGATCCGGCTGCTCAGGAATGAGGGCTGGGTCATCGCGCGCCAGGGGCGCGGCACGTTCGTCACGCGCTCGGCCGACTTCGAGGACGCCTTCGAGAAGGTCGCCGGCGATCTCCAGCAGCAGATCTACTCCGGCGCTCTGGCCCCCGGTGCCAGGCTGCCCGCCCGCGAGGTCCTGGCGGAGCATTACGCGGTGCCGCTCAACGTGGTCACCAACGCTATCGCCCTGTTGGCGGGCAACTTCCTCCTGCGCTTCCCCGGCGAGCTGCCCGGCGATGAGGTTTACGTACGTGACTGGGACGACCACGGCTTCGCCACTCAGCTCATCCACGGCCGCCTGGTCCGCAAGATCAGGGACGGATCACTGGCCAGGGGAGCCAGGGTCACCGTGGACGACGTGGTCGAAATGATCGGCGGCGACCCGGAATCCGCAGACCAGGCCCTGACCTTTCTCGCCCTGGAGGGCAGGATGAAGAAGGCCCACCAGCGGAACGGGTCGATGGCGTATGCCGTCGTGGGGGGCGAGTTCGGCACAGAAGCGCCGGTCACGGTGCAGCCGGCAGACCAGTCGGGCGAACCGTCGACTGCTCCGCAGAACGAGTTCCCGGCGGCGTCCGGAGTAGCGGATCTGACCTACAAGCTGGAACGAGCCCTGGAGCGGATCGAGGAGCTGGAGGAACGCGTCGAACGTCTCGAAGGCCGCGACGCGGACTGAGGCGGACACGTGAACGACAGCGTCCCCGAAGGCCGCAGGCTGGCTTTCGGGGACGCTTCGCTTCGATCGGTCAGGGCTGGTACTCGTAGCCGATGGTGAACCGGGGCGGCAGGCACCACTCCCCGTACTCGATGATCCCCTCCGCGTCCGACCAGCGGTGGGCGCCGGCCAGGATCGGGGAGCCGACCGGCAGACCCAGGGCGCTGGCTTCGCGGGCGTCGGCGGGGCGGGCGTGCATGTCGTCGCGGGCGTGGGTGATCGTGCGCCCGGTGGCTTCCAGAACCCGGGCGGACAGTCCGTGATTGCGGCCCGGGGCGGTGTTCAGCAGGTCCGGCACGAGGGCGGCGAACGGGGCCGGGTACCAGGTCACGGCGAACACGGTCCGGGTCTTGCCCCGTCCGGCCAGCCACTCGCGTCGGACCACCTGATCCTCGGCCTCCAGATCGAAGATCTCTGCCACGTACAACGGCGGCGTAATCAGTTCGGCAGCCGTCACCCGGCTCGTCTCGCCCTCCGCCAGGAACGACTTCACCCGCTGGACCCGGGCCAGCCTGTCCCGCGCCGACAGCGTCCAGCGCGGGTCATCAGCGACGTAGGTACCCCGGGGAGTAGTGCGGATGAAGTTCTCCACCTGGAGAGCCTGCAAGGCCCGCGAGACGGTGGCGGCTGCGGCCTGCCACTGCCCGGCGATCTCCCGGTTAGTCGGCAGCTTGGCGCCGGGCTCAAGCTCTCCCGACAGGATGCGCTCCCGGAAGTGATCCGCGATCTTCGTGAACGTCTTGGGACTGGGCATAAGGTGTGCCCTCCGTTGAGTTGACGTGATGTCAGTGGGAGCACACTAGTGCACTACGAACCGTAGCGGGAGCGCTTCGGCCACTCGAATACTGAACTAGAGCACCGGCCTGTCAAGAGGTCGGCCATGTGATGTTCGAGAGGTGGCGATGTGTATGACGGAGCCGACCAGGTACTCGACCCCGCCGGTCGAACTGCCCTTGCGTCTGGAACTGGAGCCGACGCCCGTCGAAGGCTGCGCTGGCTGTGCCGAACTGGCCAACGTGCGCGACCGGGCCCGCGTGGTCGGCGACATGACCACTGTCAGCGACTGCAACGTTTACATGCGACGTCACCCGGAGGGGCACCAGTGAGCACCCGCGCGGTATACCGGCACATCGTTCACACCATCCGCCACGCGCCCGAAGGCGGCATCACCTACGAGGCGTTCTGCGTCACCGGCGGCTGCGGAGCCGAATCCGGACCCCATGCCGAGCAGGAAGCCGCACAGGACTGGGCGCTCCGCCACACCGGACGCACCGGCCACGACCTGTTCAGACGCGTCTTCACCGACCACGCCAAGGTCACCCGAGCCGAATAGAACCACCACCGCCAGCCGGAACAGGACCCACACCCCACAGGCCATCGCGCCAGGCCAGCAGCCCTGCCGGACGCTCAACCGACAGCCAGGGCATACCGCCAAAGCGGGATGCGTCCAAACTTTCTCTACGTCTTCAAGGCGACCCGCTGACGCGGGTCGCGCGCGGCACGGCCGCCCATCCGGCCCGCTCTCGGCTCCGCCACCGCGGGCCGGCCAGCGACCAGGCCGCGCAAAAACAGCACAGCGTTGTGCCGGAAGCGAGGAGAAGGCGGACGCGCCCGCACGGCGAACGCCAGGCCGACGGCAAAGCGACGGCGGGGAGTTGGCCGGGGCGGAGGCCCGGAGGTGGGGCCGGTCGGCTCCGTGGGCTTTACCCACCTCCCCGGGCCGGGGCCCGCGTCGGGCAAGGCCAGGGGGCCACTCGTTCAAATTCCGGGCAGGATCACGACCTGCCCGAGTTGCCGGGCCAGCGTACGGCCCCCTGACCATGCCCGACCCCAGCCCGGGCAGGACACCGGCCAAAGCCCACTCCACCGCCCTCACACGCGTAGCCGTCTGACGGCAACGCCGACGGCAACACAGGCGCACAACACGGCACTTCCACGCACACCCACGGACCGGCCGGAACTCGCTGACCAGCGAAAATGCAGGTGACGACCGCCCGGCACGCACACGTACTATGTGCTGGCGGGGGCCACGCCGGTCCTCGTTCACAACTGCAACACATCGCTGGCGGAGTACGCAGACAGTCTGCGCCCGGGGTTCAACAAGGCAGACGGTCCGTTCTTTGCGGCGAAATACACCTCTCCGTCAGGGCGAACCTATTTCGGTCATTCAGGTCATGATCTGATTCCAACTCCTGGCGGGGAAGTGGACTCCCTTGTTCGGCGGTTCACGCCGGAAGATGGCCGTTACCATGCGGGATGCGCAGAGACGATGTGTCTCATTCAGGCTGAGGCCGCCGAGGGTGCCGCTGGGCTCAGAGGCGGGACGTTCGAAGTGGTGAAGGTGAGAGGATTGAACTCTCCGCCGGGTGGCGCCCACGGAACCCCCGCCAGCCCATGTTCACTGGTCTGTCAACCTAGGCTGGATCACCAGGGAATCAGCTACTGAGGGAAATGATGTGAGTAGGCAGCACCTCCGAGTGAATCGCTTCGGTTTCGCCGAATACGAAGACATGATAGAGATTTCCAGAAATGTGGATATCTCCGAACTGAAGGGTGCCCTCAAATCAATCGTGGAGTTCGCCCTCTCAGAGGATTCCGATCTTCTCGATTCGCTATCGGACGGCGCTCAGTCGGACTTCATGGTTCCTTTGGGAATGTCTGCGAGAATGCTGTCAAGCGGAGATTACTCGGAGATGGAGTTGCTCTCTGCCGCCTGCACCGTGAGGTACTGTGCCGAGCCGCACTTGTCAGAGTTCCCTGACGAGCTCGCGCAGATGCTCTCTCGGCTGCCTCGGTAGCGACAGCAAATCAAAAGCGTCATTAGGTATGCCTTGGCGTACCT
>NZ_JAHWZY010000129.1:0-944 GCF_041380215.1 Streptomyces pimonensis | reverse complement strand
GTCGCGGGCTGCTCCACCCTGGCGAGCCGGGGCACCCGTATCTCACCGGAGCGGACCGCGAGCTGCGGCTCCCCCGTCGCCAGCGCGACGGGCAACACCTCCAGTGAGGCCGCCTCGTCGTCGAGGTCCACCAGCACAATCCGGTCCGGGTTCTCCAACTGCGCCGACCGCACCAGACCCCACACCACCGCCTGCGCCACGTCGAGGACACCCTCATCGACCGAGACGGCCAGCGCGCCCTTGGTCACCACGACCAGCCGCGCCGCGCCGGACCGCTCCTCCGACAGCCACCGCTGCACCACGTCCAACGCCCAGTACGCCGCCTCGTGCGCGACCAACACCGGATCGGACGCGGAGCCGGAAGCGGACGTGACCGGGCACGCCACGGCCACAAAGCCGGACAACGCATCGGCCAAAGCGCCCACTTCAGCCCACTCGACGGCCGGAACATCATCACCATCGGCCAGCGGAACCGGCACCCAGTCGATGCCGAACAGCGCGTTGTCGTGATCGTCACCGGTGAGCTGATCCAGCGGCACCGGGCGCAGCACCAGCGAGTCCACGGTCGCGACCGGAGCGCCCGCCCCGTCCGCCACCGTCAACGACACCTCGTCCGGCCCCGAGGGCACCAGACGCACCCGCAGCACCCTCGCCCCGGAGGCGTGCAGCCGCACACCCGACCACGCGAACGGCAGCCGACCGGTCCCGTCGGCACCACCGGTCAGGCCGGCGGCGTGCAGTGCCGCGTCCAGCAGCGCCGGGTGCAGGCCGAAACCGCCCGCGTCCACGCCGTCCGGCAGCACGACCTCGGCGAACACCTCGTCCCCGCGCCGCCACGCCGCCCGCAGCCCCTGGAACACCGGCCCGTAACCAAAGCCTGCGTCGGCCGCCTGGTCGTAGAACCCGTCGAGATCGACGACCTTGGCACCCGCCGGCGGCCACTC
>NZ_JAHWZY010000128.1:0-949 GCF_041380215.1 Streptomyces pimonensis | reverse complement strand
AATCCGAGGCGTCCACGCTGTCGCCGAACGTGCCAACGCCCTGCTGAAGGTCACCTTCAAGGCTTTGCGCAGAGTCAGTCTCGCCCCCGCGGCCATCACCCGGATCACCCGAGCCGCCCTCGTCTTGCTCCAGCTCGAACACGGCCGTACCGCCTGAACGAAGATCACAAAGCGTCACGAGACGTTACCGAGAAGGGTTCAGTGCGTCGGCGGGCCGCGAACGCTCAGCGGAGACGTACCCGAGGGACCGGATCCCGACTGGCACTTCGAAGCAGGCCTGCAGCGAACAGCTCTCCCCTACTCGTTCATGATCGGCCCCAACGGGGAGTTCGGGCTCCACGCCGGCAACTGGGTCCCCCTGCACTCCACCGTTGAAGGGTGGGTGGAAGCAGTCGCCCTGGCCGATCATGCCCGGCGATGCGCACGCACCACCAAGACAGTCACCGGTGACGCCGTAGACGACCTCGGCCTCGAAGGGTTCGATCCTGTTCCGGAAGTCGCCGGCCTCGCAGACACCTGGTGGCGCGGAACCGACTCCCTCATCGCCATCTACCGCGGCGAAGCCGAAGTCATGAACGCGCCCCAATGCCAGACCGCCACCATCTACAGCGGCCTCGACCAGTGGGGACTCAGAGGACTCGACAGTTAGACAAACGCCTCAACACCCGACCTCTGCCGCACAGAATGGACACTCGGAATGCACGGCATTTCCCTCAAGGAACACCAAGTAGACCAGAAGTCGGCGTTCCGGAAGTGGGTGGGATTCCCTGCAAGATCATCTGTCCCTGCGGAGGGGGCGCGGGGCACGATCGTGTCCGCGACCGGATCAGGCAAGACAATCACCGCCGCCTCCTGCGCGCTCGAGTGCTTCGGAAACGGTCGGATCCTCGTGATGGTGCCCACCCTGGACCTGCTGGTGCAGACGGCCGAGGCGTGGCGCCTGGTGGGT
>NZ_JAHWZY010000127.1:0-1050 GCF_041380215.1 Streptomyces pimonensis | reverse complement strand
GCCGTCCTTCTCCATCTCCTCGGCGATCTTCATCGCCTCCTCGATCAGCGTCTGAACGATCTTCGACTCGGGCACGGTCTTGATGACCTCGCCCTTCACGAAGATCTGGCCCTTGCCGTTGCCGGAGGCGACGCCGAGGTCGGCCTCGCGGGCCTCGCCGGGGCCGTTGACCACACAGCCCATGACGGCCACCCGCAGCGGCACCTCCATGCCCTCCAGGCCCGCGGTGACCTCCTCGGCGAGCTTGTAGACGTCGACCTGGGCGCGGCCGCAGGACGGGCAGGAGACGATCTCCAGGCCGCGCCGGCGCAGGTTCAGCGATTCCAGGATCTGGATGCCGACCTTGATCTCCTCGACCGGCGGGGCCGACAGCGAGACGCGGATGGTGTCGCCGATGCCCTGGGAGAGCAGCGCGCCGAAGGCGACGGCCGACTTGACGGTGCCCTGGAAGGCGGGGCCGGCCTCGGTGACGCCGAGGTGGAGGGGGTAGTCGCACTGGGCGGCGAGCTGCCGGTACGCCTCGACCATGACGACCGGGTCGTTGTGCTTGACGGAGATCTTGATGTCCCGGAAGCCGTGCTCCTCGAAGAGGGACGCCTCCCACAGGGCGGACTCGACGAGCGCCTCGGGGGTCGCCCTGCCGTACTTCCGGAGCAGACGCCGGTCCAGCGAGCCGGCGTTCACGCCGATGCGGATCGGGGTGCCGTGGTCCCTGGCCGCCTCGGCGATCTCCTTGACCTTGTCGTCGAACTGCTTGATGTTGCCGGGGTTCACCCGGACCGCCGCGCAGCCGGCCTCGATCGCCGCGAAGACGTACTTGGGCTGGAAGTGGATGTCGGCGATCACCGGGATCTGCGACTTCCTCGCGATCACCGACAGGGCGTCGGCGTCGTCCTGCGTGGGACAGGCCACGCGCACGATCTGGCAGCCGGAGGCGGTGAGCTCGGCGATCTGCTGGAGGGTCGCGCCGATGTCGGAGGTGCGCGTGGTCGTCATCGACTGCACGGACACCGGGGCGTCCCCGCCCACCGCCACGGATCCGACCTGGAT
>NZ_JAHWZY010000126.1:0-1064 GCF_041380215.1 Streptomyces pimonensis | reverse complement strand
CCTCGGTTCCGGCGTGGACGTGATGTCCGGCTTCCCCGATGACCGGGGGTGGGACCTGAACGTGCTGTTCGACGACGGCCCCGACCAGCGGGGGACCAGCTATACCCGTGAGGGTGGCTTCCTGCGCGGTGTGGCGGAGTTCGACCCGGCGTTCTTCGGCATTTCGCCGCGTGAGGCGCTGGCGATGGACCCGCAGCAGCGGCTGCTGCTGGAGACCTCCTGGGAGGCGTTCGAACGAGCGGGCATCGATCCCCATGCGGTACGGGGCAGCCGGTCGGGCGTGTTCGTCGGCACCAACGGCCAGGACTACGCCGCGCTGCTGATGGCCGCGCCGGAGGATGTCGAAGGGTATGCCGGCACGGGCAGCGCGGCCAGTGTCATCTCCGGCCGACTGTCCTACACCTTCGGCCTCGAGGGCCCTGCCGTCACGGTCGACACGGCGTGCTCGTCGTCGCTGGTGGCACTTCACCTGGCCGCTCAGGCGCTGCGCCAGGGCGAATGCGAGCTGGCACTGGTCGGTGGCGTGACGGTGATGTCCACGCCGGGTGCGTTCATCGAGTTCAGCCGCCAGCGCGGGCTGGCGGTGGACGGGCGCTGCAAGGCGTTCTCCGACAGCGCGGACGGCACCGGCTGGGGCGAGGGCGTCGGCATGCTGCTGGTGGAGCGGTTGTCCGACGCGCGGCGCAACGGCCACCCGGTGCTGGCGGTGATACGCGGTTCGGCGGTGAACCAGGACGGCGCGTCGAACGGGTTGACCGCGCCGAACGGCCCGTCGCAGCAGCGGGTGATCCACCAGGCCCTGGCGAGCGCGGGTCTGGCCCCGTCCGAGGTGGACGCGGTGGAGGCGCACGGCACGGGGACGACGCTGGGTGACCCGATCGAGGCCCAGGCGCTGCTCGCCACCTACGGTCGGGACCGGTCCGGTGAGCCGCTGTGGCTGGGCTCGATCAAGTCGAACATCGGGCACACGCAGGCCGCCGCCGGTGTCGCGGGCGTGATGAAGATGGTCCTGGCGATGCGGCACGGAGTGCTGCCGCAGACACTGCATGTCACCGAGCCGTCCT
>NZ_JAHWZY010000125.1:0-1072 GCF_041380215.1 Streptomyces pimonensis | reverse complement strand
GGTCTCGCGTCAGCCGTTGCAGGGTGCAGAAGGCATGGGCGGCACAGACGAGGGTGACGTGGTGGTGCCAGCCGGTCCAGGTGCGGCCCTCGAAGTGGGCCAGGCCCAGGGCCTGTTTCATCTCCCGGTAGTCGTGTTCGATGCGCCGGCGGAGCTTGGCCGGCCGCACCAGTGTGGCCAGGGGCATGCCGGGGGCAGGTCCGACAGCCAGAACTGCACCGGCCCGCTCTCACCGGCGGGCCATTCGGCCAGCAGCCACCGCTCGGGGAGTTCCGGACCGTCCGTGGCCTGGCGGATCTCGCGCCCGGCGGGCCGGATGCGCAGGGCGACGAAACGCGAGTACATGCGCTTCAGCCCGCTGCGGCCGGTGCCCGGCCGGGAACCTTCCCGCCAGGACACCGGCCGGGCCGCCTGCCGGGCCGACGGCAATGACCAGTTCCTTCACCGTCATGGCCTTGTCCGGGTACTTCGCCACCGGCGGGCGGCCGGTGCCGCTGTAGGCGGGGGTGGCCGGCCGCGCATGGCCTGGATGAGCGGTGAGCCGGGAGGAGATCCCGACCGCGTAGGGCAGGTTCCGTTCCTCCAGGCCGAGGCGGAAGGCGGTCGCATCGCCGTAGCCGGCGTCCGCGACCACCAGTGGGAGGTCGAGGCCCCACGAGCGGGTCTCGTCGATCATGTCCAGAGCCAGCTGCCACTTCTCCACATGCCCCACCCGGTCGGGAATCCCGCAGCGAGTGCGGCGGGCGACCTTGACCGCATCGGCCTCGGGCGAGGCCGGGTCCCAGGAGGCGGGCAAGAACAGTCGCCAGTTGACGGCCGCGGAGGCACGGTCGGTGGCCAGATGCACCGAGACGCCCACCTGGCAGTTGGTGACCTTGCCCGCGGTGCCGGTGTACTGCCGGGCCACACACGCCGAGGCGTCCCCGTCCTTCAGGAACCCGGTGTCGTCGACGATCAGGGCTTCCGGGCCGATCACCTCGTGCATCCGCCAGGCCAGCCGGGCCCGCACATGGGCCGGATCCCACGGGCTGGAGGTGATGAAGTGCGCCAGCGCCTGCCGGTTGCCGTCCTC
>NZ_JAHWZY010000124.1:0-1215 GCF_041380215.1 Streptomyces pimonensis | reverse complement strand
CAGGGTCTTTGAGAAGTCTCGAGGTGGGCGGTTCGCCTGCTGAGCACTGGATGTGACGGCTTGTCGACTTCTGTCGGCAGCGACCCTGGACGCAGAACAGGCATGGCCGTTGGTGATCATGTGGGTGTCGAGTCCGTATGAGCACCGAGCGAGTCCATGCCTGCGCACCCATCTTCCCGCATGCCGTCATACCTCCGGAAACTGGGGGACGCCTCCAGCCCTGTCCCACTGGAAATGGCCGCTGACCTGCGGAGTTATCTGACCGCGGTGCCTGACCCGCGGGCCCGTCGCGGCATCCGTCACCCGTGGGCGGCCCTGCTGACCGCTGCGGCCGCCGCCGTTCTGGCCGGCGCCGCCTCGATCACGGCGATCGGAGAGTGGGTCGCCGACGCCCCGCAGCGCGTCCTGTCCCTGCTCGGGTTCCGCCCCGACCCGCTGACCGGCCTGATCCGGCCACCCCACGCCACGACCATCCGGCTCGTCCTGGCCGCCGTGGACGGCGACGCCCTCGACCGCGCCATCGGCGACTTTCTCCAGGAACGCAAGGCCCCGGCCTCCGGACGCAAGGCCATCGCCGTCGACGGCAAGACACTCCGCGGCTCTCGCACCGCCAGGCGGCCGGCCATCGCTCTGATCGCCGCGATGACCCACAGCGGCCATGTCCTCGCCCAACGGCAGACCGACGGGAAGAGCAACGAGATCCCGGCCTTCGCCCCACTTCTCGACGGCGTCGACCTGACTGGCGCGGTGATCACCGCGGACGCCCTGCACACCCAGCACGACCACGCCACCTACCTGCATAAACGCGGGGCCCACTACCTGGCCGTGATCAAGAGGAACCACCCCGGGCTGCACGAGAAGGTCCGCCGCCTGCCCTGGCGTGACGTCCACCTGGATCACTACGAACGCGGCCGGGGCCACCACCGCGACGAGGTCCGCCGTCTGAAGACGGCCGCGTTCGCCCACCCCGACTACCCGCACGCCCGCCAGGCCCTCCAAGTCGTGCGCCGGAGAAGGGACCTGGGCACGGGCAAGCTCTCGATCGAGCGGATCTACCTGGTCACGAGCCTGCCGCCCGGCGCGGCCGACGGCAGCGAACTCGCGGCCTGGATCCGCGGCCACTGGCACATCGAGAACCAGCTCCACCACGTCCGCGACCGCACCTTCCACGAGGACGCCTCGAAGATCCGTACCCGCCACCTGCCCCGCGTCATG
>NZ_JAHWZY010000123.1:0-1307 GCF_041380215.1 Streptomyces pimonensis | reverse complement strand
GAGACGGTGGCCGCAGAGGCCACGATAGCCGAGCAGGCGTGGTGCGGGGCGTTCGGGAGGGCGATGACGGCGGTCGCGGGCTGCTTCGCACGGCGTGGGACACGCGCCACGGCGGCGGAGCTGGTCGCGGGGCTGCTACTGGAGCTGGACACGCGGAACTGCTGGACACTCGCGCAGGCGCTGGGGCACCCGGGCCCGCACCGGCTGCAGCACCTGCTGTCCCGCGCCCTGTTCGACCACGACCGAGCACGGGAGGAGATCGCCCGCCTGGTTGCCGGTGAACTCGCGGGCCAGGACGTGGTGTTGGTGGCGGACCAGACGGGCGACGCGAAGTCCTCCACAGACTGCGTGGGGGCAGGCAGACAGTACTCCGGCGCGATCGGCGGTGTCGGACTGTGCCAGGTGGCAGTGCACCTGGCAGCGGTCACCGCGACGACGAAGGTGATTATCGACCGGGCCCTGTACCTCCCGGCGGACTGGGCCGCGGACGAAGAACGCCGCGAAGTCGCCGGGCTGCCGGAGGAGATCGGGTTCGCGACGAAACCGCAGCAAGCACTGTCCATGGTCGCCGGTGCGCTCACGATCGGGATCCAGGCCCGCTGGTTCGCCGGCGACGAGGTGTACTGCGGCCGCGATCTACGCCGGGGGACAAGGGCGCTGGGGCTCGGCTACACGGTCGGCATCGCAGCTACGTACCAGGTCACGGACGGGGCCGGCCGCCGGTGGGAGGCCCGCAAACTGATCAACAAGGTGCGGCCCGAGCAGTGGATGCGTCGGCAGACCGGACATGGCACGAAGGGCACCCGCGAGTACGACTGGGCCTGGCTCGACGTCCGCCCCGACGACACTCCCGACAAGAACGAGAACGTGGCGGGGACGAGTGTGCTCGTCGCGCGCCGCCACCGCTACACCGGCGAGGTGTCCTACTTCCGCTGCTGGTCCCCGGGCTCCGTCTCACTCGGCACGCTGGTGGAAGTGATCTCCCGCAGATGGCGGATCGAGGAAACCTTCCAACTCGCCAAGGGCTTCACCGGACTCGATCAGGGTCAGGTGACCTGCTGGAACTCCTGGATGCGCTGGTCACTGTTCTCCCTGATCGCCGCCGCCGTCCTCGCCCTCACCCTCGCGTCCACGACGACGCACACTTACCCCGCCGGCCCGGCCGGGCTCACCCCGCCGACCTGTCCCGAACTCGTCCGTCTCCTGCGCGCCCTCGTGCTGCCGCCGCCTGTCCATGACCGCGACCACGTCCTGCACTGGACCGCCTGGCGCCGCCGGCACCAAGCCATCGCGAAAGCCTGCCACCA
>NZ_JAHWZY010000122.1:0-1316 GCF_041380215.1 Streptomyces pimonensis | reverse complement strand
CCCCCGACCTGCCTCCGGCCAGGCTGGACACGATGCTGCGGCAGACCGGTGCGTCGGTCGTCGTCACGGACGGCTCCCACCGCGACACGGCGCCCGTCCTGCTGCCCCGTGCCGGCCACTTCGTCACGGTGACCGACGAGGACCCGCTGCCGGTCGGGGGCGCCGTACGCCCCGGCGCGCGTCCCCACCCGGACAGCGCCGCCTACGTGATGTTCACCTCCGGCTCCACCGGCGAGCCGAAGGGCGTGACGGCCACCCACCGCGGGGTGGTGAGCCTGGCCGCGGACCGCCACTGGAGGACCGCGTTCGCCCCCGACCGCCCGATCCGCACGCTGCTGCACTCGCCGTACGGCTTCGACCCCTCCACCTGCGAACTGTGGACCCCGTTGCTGAACGGCGGGGAGGTCGTGGTGGCCCCGCCCGGCGACCTGGACGTGGCGGCCGTCGCGCGGGCGGTCCGCGAGCACGGCGTGACCCTGCTCCTGCTCACGGCCGGACTCTTCCGCGTCGTGGCCGAGGAGGACCCGGGCTGCCTCGCCGACGTCCGCGAGGTGATGGTCGGCGGCGACGTCGTCACGGCCGCCACCGTGCGCCGGGTGCTGGAACACTGCCCCGGCACCGTCGTCACCGACGCGTACGGCCCGACCGAGATCACCGTGTACGCCACCGCCCACACCATGGAGGACCGGAGCGCGGTCCCGTCGACCGTGCCGATCGGCCGTGCCCGTGACGGCATGCGCGCCTACGTGCTCGACGGCCGGCTGCGACCGGTGCCGCCCGGCGCGGTGGGCGAGCTGTACATCGCCGGTGACGCGCTGGCACGCGGCTACCTGAACTGGCTCGCACAGACCGCGGAGCGGTTCGTCGCCGATCCGTTCGGTCCGGCCGGCACCCGCATGTACCGTACGGGCGACCTGGTGCGCTGGGCCCCGGACGGGGTGCTGGAGTTCCTCGGGCGGGCCGACCACCAGGTCAAGATCCGCGGCTTCCGCGTCGAACTCGGCGAGACCGAGGCGGTCCTCGGCGAGCAGGACGGAGTGGCGGACGTCGTCGTCCTGGTGCACCGGACGCCCACCGGGGCCAAGCACCTCACCGGCTACGTCGTGCCCGAACCGGGCCGCGTCCTCGACACCGGACGTCTGAGGGCCCTGGCCGCCGAACGGCTCCCGGAGTACGCGCTCCCGGGCACCCTGCTCGTCCTGGACGAACTCCCCCTGACCCGGCACGGAAAGCTGGACCGTGCCGCCCTCCCGGTGCCGAACCCGGAGGAGGCGGGCAGGGGCAGGGAGCCCCGCACGGAGCGGGAGACGCTGCTC
>NZ_JAHWZY010000121.1:0-1328 GCF_041380215.1 Streptomyces pimonensis | reverse complement strand
ACGGGAAGCTGCCCGAGGCCCGGCTCACCTCGATGACACGACTGGCGGGATGCCGTGTCGTGGTCACGGACGGCAGCACGGCCGCCGGCGGGTTGCCCGGGATCGAGCACGAGGTCGTGGTCGGCGACGACGACCGTCCGGAGGGGACGGGAACCCCCGTACGGGCCCCCGCCCCGCGCGTTCTGCCGGACAGCGCCGCCTACGTGATGTTCACCTCCGGCTCCACCGGCGAGCCGAAGGGCGTGGAGATCACCCATCGCGGGGTGGTGAGCCTGGCCACCGACCGACGCTGGAGGGACGGCGCCGGGGCCTCCCGTACCGAAGCGCGCCCGCACCGGGTGCTGCTGCACTCGCCGTACGGCTTCGACCCGTCCACCTATGAGCTGTGGATGCCTCTGCTCGGTGGCGGAGAGGTCGTCGTCGCACCGGCCGGCGACCTCGACGTCCCCACCATCGCCCGTACTCTGCGCACACACGGCGTGACCTCGCTGCTGCTCACCGCCGGACTGTTCCGGGTGGTCGCGGAGGAGGACCCCGGCTGCCTGGCGGGCGTCCGTGAGGTGCTGACCGGCGGCGACGTGGTCTCGTCGGCGTCCGTGCGGCGCGTTCTGAACGCGTGCCCGGACACGGTCGTCACCGACATCTACGGTCCGACCGAGATCACCCTGTTCGCGACCCAGCACTCCATGCGGGACGCGGCCCGGGTACCGGGCAGCGTGCCGATCGGCCGTGCCCGTGACGGCATGCGCGCCTACGTGCTCGACGGCCGGCTGCGACCGGTGCCGCCCGGCGCGGTGGGCGAGCTGTACATCGCCGGTGACGCGCTGGCCCGTGGCTACGCGCACCGGTCCGCGCTGACCGCGGAGCGGTTCGTCGCCGATCCGTCCGGTCCGGCCGGCACCCGCATGTACCGCACGGGCGACCTGGTGCGCTGGACCCCGGACGGGGTGCTGGAGTTCCTCGGGCGGGCCGACCACCAGGTCAAGATCCGCGGCTTCCGCATCGAACTCGGCGAGATCGAGGGCGTACTGGGCGAACAGGACGCGGTCGCCGACGCCGTGGTCCTCGTGCGGAAGACCCCTTCCGGCGGCAAGCACCTCGTCGGTTACGTCGTGCCCGAACCGGGACGCACGCCCGACCCCGCCGCGCTCCGGGCGGACCTCGCCGAACGGCTCCCGGAGTACATGGTCCCCTCCGACATCCTCCTGCTCGACGCACTGCCGCTCACCGCGAACGCCAAGCTCGACCGCGCGGCGCTGCCCGTGCCCGACCTCACCGGCACCACGGGCGCGGGCCGGGCGCCGCGCACTCCCGTGGAGCGGACCCTG
>NZ_JAHWZY010000120.1:0-1329 GCF_041380215.1 Streptomyces pimonensis | reverse complement strand
CACTACGACCACGAGGGCACCGACGTCTACACCGCCCAGGTGGAGCTCGACCTGGAGGGGCGACTCGAGGAGGCGGCTCTGCGCGAGGCGTGGACGGCACTGCTGCGCCGGCACGCCAACCTGCGGGCCGCGTTCGTACCCGACACCGCCGACGTCCCCGTCCAGGTGATCGTCCGAGACCCGGAGCTTCCCTGGCGCACCGTCGACCTGCGAGCCCTGCCCGAGACGGACGCCGAGGCGGAAGCCGGCCGGACCGCCGCCGAGGAGCGTGCGAAGCGTCTCGACCCGGCACGGGCACCGCTCATGCGCCTCACCCTCCTTCACCTGAGCGACACCCGCCACCGTCTCGTCCTGACGAACCATCACATCCTGTTCGACGGCTGGTCGGTCCCCGTCCTGGCCAAGGAGCTCTTCACCCTGTACGCCGGGGGCGCCGGCGCGGAACTGCCGCCGCCGACCCCGTACGGCGACTACCTCGCCTGGCTCGCCGCACAGGACGGGCAGGCGGCCGAGCGGGCCTGGGCGGACGCGCTCGACGGGGTGGAGGAGCCGACCCTGCTGGTCCCGGACGCCACCGCCGGGGCGCCGGGCGTCCCCGCCAGGATCGGCGCGGAACTTCCCGCGCCGGCCGTGACGGCGCTGCGCCGACTGGCGCGGGACCGGGGGCTGACGGTCAACACCCTGGTGCAGGGTGCCTGGGCGCTGCTGCTGTCCCGGCTGACCGGCCGCGACGACGTGGTCTTCGGCACGACGGTCTCCGGCCGGCCGGCGGAGATACCCGGCATCGAGTCCATGGCGGGCCTGTTCATCAACACCCTCCCGGTCCGGGTCGTCCTCGATCCGGCCGAGCGGCTGGCCGGCCTCCTGCTGCGTGTCCAGACCGCCCAGTCGAAGCTGCTGGCCCACCAGCACGTCGGGCTGAGCCGGATCAACAGGCTGTCCGGTCTGCCGCAGCTCTTCGACACCCTCGTCGTCTTCGAGAACTACCCGGTCGCCGAAGGGTCCCTCCCCTCCTCGGGTCTCGTCGTCAGCGGTTCGAAGGTGCACGACGCTACCCACTACCCGGTGACCCTCGCCGCCGGACTCCGCGACGACGAACTGTGGCTGCGGCTCCACTACATGCCGCACCTCCTCACCGAGGAGGCCGCGCGCACGCTCGCGGGCCGGTTCGTCGCGCTGCTGCGGACGCTCGCCGAGGACCCCGCCCGCCCGTCCGGTACGGTCGAGGTCCTCACCGCCGAGGAGCGGCGCCGCATCCTCGTCGACTGGAACGACGTCGACGCGGACTCGGTGAGGCCGGCGACGAGTGTCGTCGAGGCGTTCGCGGCA